>JBDLWG010000233.1:0-5241 GCA_039804385.1 Bacteroidota bacterium | reverse complement strand
ACAATCCAACGCATCCAAAAAATCAAAAGAATCCACATTTACAGAATCAAAATAATAAAAAATCAAAATATTTATCCTACTCAAAAAGAGTTGTTTATATGTATTGTGTAACTTTTTTAGGTTATTTTTAAAAACGAATTTTAAAATAATTACATAAAATTATTATACATATCAAATCTATTTGCAATTATAACCAAATGAAATCATGCTGTATTTCAATTTTTAAAAATAAATATTTATCATAAATGACTAAAATGTTCCTAAAAAATTTGTATTTTCGGCAGAACGGGTGTACATTGAACCAGAATTAAGCATTTTAATAACAAAAGAGGTCCTTATGAAAGCACAAATGGTATCATTGATTTTGACTGGAATGTTGTTTTTCGCGCATGCGATAACAGCACAAACCGAGAAAACTTTTGCGAAATCGTTTCATCCACAAGGTCGTCAGACCGTTGTTTTGAATCTCGCGGATAAGGTCGAAGTCCGCGAATGGGATAATCCGATGGTGCGCATTCAAATCAAAATTGCCCTTTCCAATAGTCAAGAAGGTTTGTTGAAAGCCTTAGTGGAGACGGGAAGGTATCATTTGACCACCGTTTTTGATGAACAAACCGTGACCATTGGTGCGCCGCGTTTAACTGCGCCTTTGCAATTGGCTGGGGGGAGTAAAGAATCGGTTTCTTATATTATTTTCACGCCGCGCAATGTAGCCGTTAAGACCGAATTGGATGCTAACCGAAAAATGGTGGCTCGATTGAATCCTTAATTTTTTAAAAATTAAATTTTAAATTATATCGAAAATACAATACATTATAACAATATTTGAAAAACGTCGTCGATTTAATTCTGATGTCGTTTCAAGGTTGGTGTAAAATGCCCCCCAGTTGACAAACATTATCACTCATTTCTGAAAAAAATTTCACAGTGAAATTCAAAGTGCTGGTAGGCAACCTTTTAGTTGCATTGGGTGTTTGGGGAGTGCCGACAGATGGAACGGCGCAAGTTGAAAAATTATTTCATCAAGTCATTGTGGCAGATGAGGCGTACATCCTTAATTTTGCGTTGAAAGAGGATTACGAAGTGGTTACTTGGTCAGGGAAGACGATATTGGTCGAAGGACTGATTCGATTGGATTGTTGCGACCAAGTGATGCTGTCTCACATTGTCAAAACGGGTCGTTATGCCCTAACACTTGAAAATAGTGCCGATGTGGTTTCAGTAAGTAGTAAAAATTTTCCGCCATTGACTATCAAAGGGTTACAATGCAAAGAGCAAGTCAAATTTAAGATTTCGGTTCCCGAAAATTATGAAATGGTGAGTAAGGGACAATTTTATTTAAAAGATTCGCCTGTTTTGGAAGCGAAAAAGCAGTAATAGGGGCTTCGTAGTCGGGAAATTTATTTCCCGACTACGAAAATTAAGACATAAAACGCGTTGATTGGACGATTTTTCATGGAGTTACTTCATGAAAAATTGCCTATTCAACGCGTTTTGCACATCTATTAGAATTGTTCACCTAAATAAAAATACCATTCGTGAAAATGTTATCCAAACTCTTTTTATCAGGACTTTTGTACCTGCCATTGACCGCATCTGCTCAAATTGAGAAGTCTTTTCATCAAATCATTCCGATTGAGGATGCTTACATTATTCAATTTGGTTTTAACAATTATGAAATTGCCACTTGGTCTGGAACGACGGTGATGATTCAGAGTTCTATCCAATTGGATTGTTGCGATTTGACCATGTTATCGCACATTATTCAGACGGGGCGTTATAATTTACAACCCGATCATCTGACGGGTGCGTTAGATATTAAAGTGCCGAAACGCCCTGCTTTAAAAATTAAAGGAGTGGATTGTAATGAGGTTGTCAAAATCAAAGTATTTGTGCCTGATACGTATTCGATTGAAAAAGATAATCAATGCGTTTTGCGTCAGTCACCTATGACAGAACAAAAATAGGAAACCAACGCCCTAAGTAGTTGAAGTAAATTAAATGCAAATTAACGTGCGTCAAGTTTGAAACTTGATACACGTTAATTTGCTGATTTTCAATTATTTACATTTTGATAGTTTATTTTAATTTAGCTACTTATTTATCTTTTTTAATAAATTTATATGAAAAAAATTTCTTACGGACTTTTACTTTCCCTTTTTTGCCTACCTGCATGTATCGGTTTGAAAAAATTAGACCCTGCACAAGGCGATGGCAATATTGAAATTATTTTTTTACAACTCAATGATGTCTATGAGATTGCGCCTATTGAGAATGGTAAAGCGGGCGGTTTGGCGCGAGTAGCCCATTTTCGGAAGCAACTTTTACAAGAAAATCCAAATACGGTCACGGTTTTGGCAGGCGATTTTTTAAATCCATCCCTCATTGGAACGCTCAAACAAGATGGTAAATCCATCAAAGGCAAACACATGGTTGAATCTATGAATGCGTTAGGTATTGATTATGTGTGTTTTGGCAATCATGAATTTGATTTGGATTATAAAGATTTGCAAAATCGCCTCAATGAATCCAAATTTGAATGGCTTGGCGGCAATGTTTTAGCCATTGACTCTGTGATAGATGTGAATACAGGTATTAAAAATGAAGATATACATCCTTTTTTTAAAGAGACAAAAGAACAAAAAACATTTTTAAAAAATGAAAAAATGCTGCATTTTAAAGATGCGGATGGTACAACTGCCGAAATCGGTCTTTTTGCAGCAACTATGAATGCAAATGAAAAAGCATATGTGCGTTATTCGGATGTTTTTAAAAGTAGTCAAGCGTCCATTGCGCGATTGAATGGGCAGGCGGAACGTCCCGCAGACCTGATGAATCAGCCTAAGCCTGTGGTTGCAGATGCGATTATTGGGTTAACGCATTTGCCTTTATCGGATGATAAAGCCATTGCAAGCATGAATCCTATGGTAAAATTGATTATGGGTGGGCATGAACACAATCAAATCAAGGAAAAAGTAGGCAAAACGTATATTCATAAAGCGGATGCAAATGCCAAAACGGTTTGGATTCATCGCCTTAAAATCAATAAAAAAAGACAAAAAGTTTGTTTAAAATCGAATTGGCTAAAAATAGATGATACGATACCCGAAGATACGGCAACGGCGCGTGTTGTTCAAAAATGGACAGAGGTTGCCAATCAGATTTTTAAAAAATCGGGTTTTAATCCAACAGAAGTGATTGCAACACTTTCGGAGGCTTTGGATGGAAGAGAGGCGAGTTTGCGTTTTCAGCAGGTCAATATTGGCAAAATGGTGTCCGAATCCATGATGGCTGCGGCTCAAAACAAAACAGATTGTGCCTTTTTCAATAGTGGTGCAATTCGGATTGATGACCAAATTGACGGTAAAATTACTCAAGCGGATATTTTGCGGATGATGCCGTTTGGTGGCAAACTGGTTGAAATGGATATTACAGGGAAAGAATTGAATAAAGTATTGTACGCAGGTTTGCTCAATCGTGGACGCGGAGGTTATTTGCAATGGACAGGTATTTCGTTTTCGGATATTGATAAAACGTTTAAAATCAATAATATACCTTTGGATATGAATCGAAAATATCATATCATTACGAATGATTTTCTGTTAACAGGTAAAGAATCAAACCTTTCTTTTTTCACAGAATCGAATGAAAATATTTCTAATTTATCAAAAAGCAACCCTGCGAATACCAATGATTTGCGGAATAATATGCAGCAAGCGGTCATTCATTTTTTAAAACAAAAAAATAAATAGCCCAAGTTGCGCTGTATGGTCTGAATTAGGATTTTTAGGATTATCAAGATTTTTTAGGATTTAAATAATTGACTCATGTTACGCAAACCTTTTTTAAAGGCAAATATAATTTTGTTTTTCGAGAGAATATGTTTCGGAAACCTTAAAGGTTTCCGAAACATACGCTCTTTACCCAATAATCTTTTTCTATTTAAAACGACTTGCGTAACAGAAGTAATTGATTATCAATCGTTTAAATCCTAAAAAATCTTGATAATCCTAAAAATCCTAATTCAAACCTTTATAGATAAAGGTTCCTTAATTCAAATAAAAAAGCGCAAAATATTGATAATCAATATTTTACGCTTTTTTGTGACCTTGTCGGGATTCTGCTTTGTCCGCGTAATCCATTGACAATCAATCTTTTAAAAGGGTATCAAAAAAGGTTTCAAAATTCGCCTGTGCCTGTTTTTTTGTAATGCCGTTTATTGACAATAATTTTGCCAATTCTGATTCTAAAGAAATAAAATGCGCGAATGCGCGAATCATGCTGTTGCATCACAATTGGGAATCGTGACCGAAAAGGAAAGTAGTGGATAAGGTGGGGGGCTTTAAGTGATTCAGTTCACCCAAACCGCCTTATGCGGGTTCGAATCCCGCCGATTCCCCTCCATGTCTTGTATGTAGTCCAAACGGGGGTTAATAAGTTGTGGCGCATGGGCTACCCAGTATCGGACCCCGTTTCTTTTTCACTTAATTTTTTAAACTCAAATGATTATAATCCAAAATTGCTTGAATTTCGGGCAGGCGATTCAAGCGCTCAAAAGAGGAAAGATTATATCCAGGAATAAACATAAATTGGTGTTTATGATGGAGCAACGAATATTGCCTTCCATAATGTTGCCCGAACCCATTCAACCTTTTACAAATGTTACGGTTAAATTTGAAAACCAAATTTTTACTTATCAAAATGATATAGTAGAAACTTTTATACCGACTCAGGATGATATGCTCTCCGAAAGTTGGATGATTGTCAACAAAGAATAATATAAAATGTGAATTCAAATGGAAAAAAAACATAGCAATTCGGATAACCCAAAGGTTAATCCAGTATCGGTTGACCAATATTTACAATCGGTTTTGGGTGAAAGAGATGTTCACGCTGGTATTGGTGGCAATTGCAATTTTAACATCATTGTAAATAAAATTTTGATTGTACAAATCGCAAATTTAACCAAAACAAAAGCGACTGAATTATTTGACCTTTTTGATGAACATAATAAAATGAATAAAAAAAATCCTATTCATTTAAAAATCCAAATCACTGAAAATGGCGAAGAGCTTGATATGAATTACTTGCCCAACATTTTCACGAAATTTATTTAAAACTATAATATGACGAACAGAGAAGCTGTGTTGCCATTAATCGAAAAAGTGGATTATCAACAAATGGGCAAAAGGACAACGATTTGCCTTATCACTTGTAGAAATGGTTTTGAAATTGCTGGCT
>JBDLWG010000232.1:0-11596 GCA_039804385.1 Bacteroidota bacterium | reverse complement strand
TGCCTTTGGAGACGTGCATTTTTATTACTATTTGTTCAATGCTGGTACCGTTAAAATATTGATTTACAATGCTTTGGGTCAAGTTGTGGAAACGATGGAAGCGCAACAAAGTAATGGCAGACAGGAATGGATTTGGAATAAACCAAAGGTAAATGGTGCGTATTTTTATCAGATATGGCAAAATGATTTCATGTGGCAAGCAGGGAAATTGCTCGTGCATTGATAAGATAGGTTGTTCCAAAAAGCCTTATCTTTGCCTTTTCTAACCATTTCAACTGAAACATACATGGCAAATACCCATATTCCTGCAAAATTCACGGAAGTCGTCCGATTTGATTGGTTTATCAAATACATGTTTCGAGATAAAACCGATTTTGAAATTCTGGAAGGCTTTCTGAGTGAACTCTTGAAAGAGAATATAACCATTTTGGAGATTTTAGAAAGCGAAAGCAATCAAGACCAAAAAGACGCTAAATTTAATCGAGTGGATGTGTTGGTCAAAACCGCCAACGATGAACGCATCATTGTCGAAGTTCAAAATCAGGAGGAATACGATTATTTACATCGCATTCTCTTTGGCGCGTGTAAGACCATTGTTGAAAACATGAAACGGGGGTTTACGTATTCACTCGTCAAAAAAGTAATTTCGGTGAGTATCGTGTATTTCGAGGTCGGGCAAGGGCAGGATTACATTTATCATGGCAATACTCAATTTCGAGGACTGCATTTAAAGGATGAATTAATGCTGACCCCTGAACAACGCCAAGCCTTTGATAAACAATCACCGAGTGAGATTTTTCCCGAATATTATCTCATCAAAGCCTTTAATTTTAATGGAGACATTCAAGAAGGGTTAGACGAATGGGTTTATTTGTTCAAAAATAATCAAATTGAACCCCATTTTAAAGCGAAAGGCATTGAAAAAGCCAAACAAAAATTGGCGGTTGCCAAATTGTCCAAACGAAAACGCACCGCGTATGAACGATATGTGCGCAATTTGCATGATGAGGCGAGTTGGAATGCACATCAGCATTTTAAAAATGAAACGGTTGTGGAATTTCGAGTGGCTCAAAAAGTCAAAGAACGGTTGGAATCCATTAAAGCAGAAGTAAAAGAGGAAGTCAAGGCGCAAGTGAAAGCAGAAGCTCAATTAGAAATTGCTAAAAACTTGCTTAGAAATGGTGCTTCGGTTGAATTGGTAGCGGTTGCAACAGGATTTTCCACTGAAGTCATTCAAGAAATTAAGTTATAAGTAATTCATTTTCAATTATTTAGTGGTATGGTCTGAATTAGGCAAGCGTTTTCGCTGTGGAACATTTTTGAAATAGGATGCTGATGATTTCAAGGATTGGAAGGATGTTTTCGGTTGAAGAATTCAAAATATCCTTCCAATCATCAGCATCCTATTTCAAAAATGTTCCACAGCGGAAATTGTTGTGAATTGGGATTTTTAGAATGATTCGGAAAATTCTTTTAAATTGAATATTACACAATTTTCATATCATTCATCGCGCCCATACTTGCCAATTCGGATTCGATGGATTTGCGCCAATTCTCCGCTTCAATCACGGACGGCGCAACAGCGCGACTCCCACAATCAGGGATCGAACAACGTTCACACGTCGTATGTACGATTTTTCGCTTCACTTTTGGGTCGGTCAGCAATTTAAAATGCGCTTTCACCGCGTCATCTATCAGCAAACCCACCGTGACGCTCACACTCTCTCGTGGATTCGGATTCGCAGGTTTCGCCACCGAAATACATAAATATTCTTTATCCGTTTCCCAATATTTGGAAATTTGCACATCTGCCAACACATGTTTGGATTGGTCAATCTGTCGCAAGGTCTGAAATTGCTGAATCACGCCGATTGAAACCCACCGCCGACAATAATGTTCCTCTCGTGCCTCTGTTGCATACGGTTGATGCGATTTTGATAAATGCAATTCTTTCGTCATGCGATAGCCTGCCAAGCGGTCATCACTTTTAATCCGCAAAAAGAAAATATTATTGATATTAAAATGCTTCGGCAAGAGGTTGGTCAATCGTTGTAAAAACATTTCAGCTGTTACATTGTATTTTTCAAACATTTGTAATAAGCTGTAACCGTCCCAGTTAGCTTGTCCTGCCCAAGTTTTGAAATCATGACACCACTCGGTTTCATCCATCAACAACGCAGAAGCAAAGTAAGAGGCTTGAAAATTATTAAACAATTTTTCAAAACTTTCTGCTTTTTGAATGATGGTTTCCGCAGGGCGCGGGTTCAATTGCAAGTATTGAAAACCAATTTCGCGGGCAATCAAGAAATTTTCTTGCGCCTCACTCATGCCTTTATTGATAAACAAGGTTTTCCAATGCGTTGCATAAAAAGAGCGAATGTTACTTAATTGCGCTCGTTTGGGCAATTCCGTGCGATTGACTTCGACATGATACCTTTGTTTTAAAATATCTTCCAAATAATCGGGTTTGAAACCGCTTTTTATCAAAATATTATTTTCTAATCGAAATTGGGCAACCGCTTTTTCCAAATGTTCAAAATAATTATCGTGCATATCTTGGTAACTGCGCAAGGCTGCCGTATAAATATTATCACTTTGCATCTGATAATTGCGGGCAATTTTGAGCATCGTGCCGATAAACGCATTTAATTTTTCGGGCGATTCTGAAAAAAGTTCTAATAATTTCTCCCGATTGATGCCAAATTTATCCAATGGAAACATTTGAAAAACCTCCGAATCCAATAAATCAATCACAGGTTGCAACTTTTTACCCGCATGCAGCGAGACCAAATCATCATATTCAACGCCCAAACTTTTTGCCAATGCATATATTTTCTCAGCTCGCGGATATTTTTTGCCCTTTTCGATGTCGTGTAAATACGCCACCGATAGCCCTGTGGCATCTGCCAATTGTTGAAACGTCAATTTTTGTTGGCGGCGCAGGTACGACACTTTTAAGCCAACGATTAACCTCAATTTTTCATTCACCATATTTTACGGTATTTTAGGGCAAAGTTAAGCAAAAAAAACTTAGTACATGACAAAAAAGGAAATGGGGGTGATGGATGTACGGATTTCACGGATTCGCACCGATTGGTACGGATTTTTTTTTTAAATCCGTACCAATCGGTGCGAATCCGTGAAATCCGTACATCCATTACCCACAAAAATGGTCAGAGAAACAAAAAAAACCGCATCTAACTCAGGAGAGCCAGGTACGGTTTAAAGCAAATAAACACTTTTTTTTATTAAAAACTACATTTGTAGTCAACATTTCATCTTATGAACCTTTTTCAGGTTTCATTTGCGGGAAAAAAAGCACTTCTTGAATCGACACATTATTCGTTAAAAACATGGTCAAGCGGTCAATTCCAATCCCCAAACCTGAAGTCGGAGGCATGCCATATTCCAAAGCCCGCAAAAAATCTTCATCCAAAGGCATCGCTTCATCATCGCCGCGCCCTGCCAAACGCATTTGTTCCTCGAAACGCTCGCGTTGGTCAATCGGGTCATTTAACTCCGAATACGCATTGGCAATCTCCTTTCCATTCACAAATAACTCAAATCGCTCTACAAAACCGGGTTTTGTCCGATGTTTTTTCGCCAAAGGGCTCATTTCTATCGGATAATCCGTGATATAAGTCGGTTGAATCAAATGAGATTCGACTTTTTCGCCGAAAATCGCATCAATCAACTTGCCTTTGCCCATCGAAGCATCCGTTTCAATATGCAGTTGTTTACAAACGGCGCGCAAACCTGCTTCATCCAACGCATCAATGTTAATACCTGTATATTTTAAAATCGCATCGGTCATGCTCAATCGAATATATGGTGCTTTAAAACTGATTTTTCGGTCTCCAACCATCGCATCCGAAGTGCCGTTGACCGCAATCGCCACTCGTTCCAAACAAGTTTCGACCATTTCCATCATCCAAATATAATCTTTATACGCCACATAAATCTCCATTGCGGTAAATTCGGGATTGTGCGTCCTATCCATACCCTCATTTCTAAACATTTTCCCGAACTCAAAAACCCCATCAAAACCACCTACAATCAACCTTTTCAAGTACAATTCATTGGCAATCCGCATGTATAAAGCCGTATCCAACGAATTATGATGCGTTTTAAACGGTCGAGCCGCCGCACCGCCATGAATCGGTTGCAAAATCGGCGTTTCCACTTCCAACCAACCTTTTTCGACAAAAAATTGTCGCATCGCTTGCACTAATTTGGTTCGTTTTACAAACACTTCGCGTACCGCAGGATTCACCGTCAAATCCACATATCGCTGCCGATACCGCAACTCAGGGTCTGTAAACGCATCAAAAACATTGCCTTGTGCATCTTTTTTCACAATCGGCAAAGGGCGCAACGATTTACTCAATAATTTAAATTCTGTCACATGCACTGTAATCTCACCCATCTTTGTGCGAAATGCATAACCTTTCACACCAATGAAATCACCTATATCTAATAACTTCAAAAACAATTCTTTATACAACGATTTATCCGCATCAGGACAAATTTCATCACGTCGAACATAGATTTGAATCCGACCTGTTGAATCTTGAATCTCTCCAAAAGCAGCTTTACCCGCTTCCCGACTCGCCATCAAACGTCCCGCAATCGCAATATCTTGATAATTCAAACGCTGTTTCGTCCCATCCGCCGCAATATTTTCACTATAATGCTGCTTTATATCAGCGGCATAAGCCGTTACTTCAAACTTTGCTGCGGGGTACGGGTCAATGCCCAATGCCCGAATTTTTTGGAGAGCCTCTCGGCGCACGATTTCTTGTTCGCTCAACATAATCTATAATTTTGAATTTTAATAATTACGCTGTTTCGTTTTGCAAAGGTAATAATATTTATTTATTATATCACATATCCTTTACAATGGAAACAAATTTATACCCTTTTTAGGGTATAAATTTTTATTTATTTTATAAGATTTAAAAAAATATCAAAAAAAAATATTTTTTTTATTTTTTTTAAATATATTTTTTTAAAATTAAATTTTGATTTTAAATCAAATTACAAAATTAAAACATATTATTTAATATTTTTTTTTGTAATTTCTTTAAGTGTTAAAGATGTGTTAATGGCTGTTAATGATTTAAATGAACCGTTCACCAGCTTTAAAGGCACTATTTTTGCTTTTTTGTCTGTCACAAAAAGGGTAAATAGGAAAAATGGGGCAAAAGTAACTTTTTTTTTCTTGTTCGTCTTATGGAACGAATTTTTTTTCAAAAAAAAGCCCCTTAAAAAAGGTATTTTTTTTTCAGAAAAAAAAAGTATAAATTTGCACCGCGTTTGTTTACGAACAGCATTCCAGAATTTACAATGCTTATCATATACTAAAACCTTTCTCAATGAAAAATGAGTTATCAAGCATTCGTGAGAGTGATAGTTTTTTTTCGACCGATACGCTGCTTCAACAATTGGAGCAATATCAAGTACAAGCCGAAGAATTGCGGAAACAGCTTACTAATGCTTACACGCATCAAGCCAGTTTGACGAAAAGTGTAGAGTTTTTACAAACAACCAACGAAAAATTAAGGCAAGAATCCACTTCTCTCCAACAAAAAGTACGAGAATTGCAGATTTTAATTGCAATGCCTTCTTCTGAGATTGACAGCACCGCCGTTAGAGCGGATATTTTTCACAAAACATTGTCTCATAAACCAGCTTCGGAGCCGAGTTATCGTTGGTTATTGCTTTTGTTGCCCATTATTGCGCTGACCGTCATCTTGGGGGTGAAGTGGTTAACGCCCGTTTCCGTCCAAAAAGCCTTGCCTGAAGTGGGTAAAACCATTCAAGCCCGCGCTTTGAGCATCACCGATGCGGTTGAAAAACAGGTGACTGAAATGCCCAAAGTCTTTGAAAATCAACCTGTTGTAGAGCCTGACCCGTTAGCAAAACCAGTGTCTTTGGTGGATACGATGAGTACCCAAAAAACACATTCGCGCACGATGATAGAGCCAGGATATTTAGTGATTGACATTCCAGGCGATTCGCTTGGCGTGACACGGGTTCGCAATAGTTTTCATACGAAAGCGAAGGAAGTTGCACGCGTTGAAGCGGGGATGCGTTTCCGCATTCGCACGCAATCGCCCATGCCGGTGCGCCGTAAAGTGCCGATTAATGGTGTTTCAATGGAATTGGAAGATTATTGTTATAAGATTTCCGATAAAGAACAATGGGTTTTTGGGTATTTTACCAATCGCCGCATGTACGGAAAGACGCAACAGTAAGATAATGTCTTTTTCCCTACTTATTTTGGGCTTCATGCAATAGCCTTTTTGTCCAAAAAAAGCGGGCGCGAGTGGTCTTCATTGACTACACGCGCCCGCTTTTTTGGTTTGAATTAGGATTTTTAGGATTGATAAGATTCAATTAGGATTCATAAATCCTAATTGAATCTTATCAATCCTAAAAATCCTAATTCAAAACTTTAATACGACCATAAATCATGTTCGTAATTAAAAATATCTTGTTTGATTTTCTCGCCTTCCAATAAAATATCGATTCCACTCAAATATTGTTGTAAACGACGGTCATACACATTCGATTCTTTGAAGATATAACTTGAAAAATGGCGTTGTTCAAACAAATCTTCCCACGAAGTTGGGTTTGCATCATTGCCTTCTGCGAAAACGCGGTGTCTCGCCAAATATTCGCGGCAATCAGGATAATAGACCCAAAACAAAGGTTGTTCATATAAAAAATTGCCCGCTTCATCCGTTTGGTCTTTCAAAGGCGCGATACCCAAAATCCGTACTTTTAAGACAGATGCCTCTTTATCAAAAAACCAGATTTCTTTCATCCGAAACCGTTTAACCGATTCTGGGTCCATTTGATTTTTCACGACGCGGAATTTTTGTTCATACGTCACAGGGTCGAAATACGGAATCGTGTCAATGCTGCTGCCTAAAGCCATGACTTCTCTTGGCGATAATTTGTGGTGAAATTTATCGTCTTCAATACTATACGCTTTCAAAACGGTATCTTGCACGCCCTTCATCAGAATACCAATGAACGGTTCTTCGGGATAACTGAACGGCAAATTCATTTTTTCACGCACATCCAACACGCGCCAAATGCGCTTTTCCCACATGATGTCGGCTTCCCGAATGCTTTCATAGGGCAAAATTTGTTTTTCGATAATCGTACTTTTTTGCACAATCCCGTCCAAAGGCGCGTCAGGGTCTGCTTTCGACATTTTATTTTCTCTCAACTCCTCTACTTTGATGCCCGCAGGAGCTTTGCCGCCGCCGCCACCTGCGGGTTTAGGGGTGGAAGAAGTTGTGGTGGTCGAAGGTCTTGTGCCGCCCGATGCAGGCGTACTCGTGCCAGGTGTAGGCATCGTCGAATAATCGGGAAACGCATCATCGGGAGACTCAGGCGTTTGCGCCGCAATTGTCGCTGACCAAGTGACCAAAGCCGTAAAACCAACTAATTTAAGAGCAAACTTCATAACGCTCATTATTTTTAAGATAGGTGATGACAAAGATGGTTGTAATTATTCTTTCAAAACGCCTACACTTGGCTTTTAGTATTTCAAGCAAAAATTTTGGGGTGTAACCAATTACGATGCATTTTCTAATTTTGCACGCAAAAACTGCCCTGTTAATGATTCAGGTACTGCAATCAATCCTTCGGGCGTGCCTTGATAGACCAACGTGCCACCTAAATCGCCGCCTTCGGGACCTAAATCAAGGATCCAATCGGCTGATTTTATCACTTCGCCATTGTGTTCAACGACTAAAACGGTATGTCCCCGTTCCACTAAAGCGTTGAACGAATCCAATAATTTTTTAATGTCATGGAAATGTAAACCCGTTGTTGGTTCATCAAAAAAGAAGAAAATCTTCTCTCTATTGCCTTCTTTGCCCAAAAATGACGCTAATTTCACGCGTTGCGCCTCTCCGCCTGAAAGCGTATTCGACGATTGCCCCAATTGAACATATCCTAAACCAACGTTATACAATGGTTTTATTTTTTGAACAATGGCTTTTTCGGCACTGAAAAAATCTAAAGCCTCTTCAATGCTCAAATGCAAAATATCCGATATGTTTTTACCTTGATACGTGACTTCTAACACTTCTTGTTTGAACCGTTTGCCCTTACAGTCTTCACATTCCAAATGAATATCCGCTAAAAACTGCATTTCCACCGTTTGTTCGCCTTCGCCTTTGCAAGATTCGCACCTGCCGCCATCGACATTGAACGAAAAATGGGCAGGTGTGTAACCGCGTACTTTCGACAACGATTGTTTGGAAAACAAATCTCGAATTTCATCATACGCTTTCACATACGTCACAGGATTAGAACGCGATGATTTCCCAATCGGGCTTTGACTAATCATTTCAATCGCCTTAATTGCTTGAATATCACCTGTCAAAGATTCAAAATTGCCTAATACGACATTCGCAGTCGGGTCTATTTGTTTTTGCAAAGCAGGATATAAAACCTGTTTTATCAAAGTCGTTTTTCCCGAACCCGATACGCCTGTCACCACTGTCAACGTGCCTAATGGAATTTTAATGCTTACATTTTTTAAATTATGCTGTTTTGCACCTGTTAAATATAACCAATTTGGTGATTTTCGGCGAAATGCTGGCACAGGGATTTTGCGCGTTCCATTCATATATTGGGTCGTCAAACTCTCGCTGGCTTCTGTAAATATCTTGTTATACGCGCCTGCAAACACCACTTTGCCGCCATGAATGCCCGCTTCAGGGCCCATATCCACCAAATAATCGGCATTTTTAATCATTTCCTCCTCATGTTCGACCACAATCACGGTATTCCCTAAATCGCGCAAGGCTTTCAAAACGCTTATCAATCGCCCCGTATCTCGCGGATGCAGCCCGACACTCGGCTCATCCAATAGGTACATGCTGCTCGTCAAATTGCTCCCAAGCGTCCGCGTCAATTGAATGCGTTGCGTTTCGCCCCCACTCAATGTTGAAGAAATGCGGCTCAAATTCAAATAATTCAACCCCAAATCCATCATAAATTTCAATCGCATTTCGATTTCACCTATCAATCGTTTGCCAATCGAAATATCATATTCAGAAAGTTTGATATTTTTAAAAAAATCATAAACCATTGATATAGGCATTTCTATCAACTCCGTAATCGATTTTTGTTCGATTTTAACTGCAATCGCTTCTTTGCGTAAGCGCAATCCATTACAACTCGTACAAGCCACTTTGCCACGATACCGCGCTATCATCACCCGATTTTGAATTTTATGCGGCTCGGATTCCAACATATTAAAAAAACTATCGATAGAGGAGCCGCCATTAGGGTCGCCTTTCCACAATAAATCGCGTTGCGCATCCGTCAATTTTTCATACGGCTGATGCACTGGAAAATCATACAAATGTGCTTGATTAAGGAATAAATGGAGCCACATTTTCGATTTTTCCCCATTCCAACAAGCAACGGCACCTTCAAAAACGGATTTTGAAGGGTCTGGAATCACTTTTGCCGCATCAATATTCATCGTTTTCCCATAACCTTCACAAACAGGACACGCGCCAAACGGATTATTATAATTGAACAATTGAGGAGTCGGCTCCAAAAAATCAATGCCATCCACTTCAAACCGATTGTTAAACGGGTGCATTTTGCCGCCCACCAAGTGAATCAAACAACTGCCATCGCCTTCTTCCAAAGCCGTTTGAACGGAATCCGCAATGCGTTTTTGATTTTCATCCTCCATTTTGACCACAAAACGGTCTATCAAAACTTGAATCGCTTCACCATCAAAAAAGGATAATGGTTTTTGTATATCCAATAGCACCTCACTCGTTTTTGCCAAAATGCTTTCGATTTCAATCAAATTGCCTCGAAAAACGAGTCTCGAATACCCTTTTTTCAACAATAAATCCAATTGCATTGCCAATGTTCTATCCGCATAGCGAATCGGCAGTGGAATTAATAATTGAATTTTTGTACCAATAGGTTGTTCAAATACAAAATTGATAATATCTGTAACTTCATGTTTTTTAACCAATTGTCCACTTGCTGTATAAGTTTTGCCAATCCGAGCATATAATAATCGCAAAAAATCATAGATTTCCGTCATCGTTCCAACCGTAGAACGCGCATTGCCAGTGGTCACTTTTTGTTCGACGGCAATCGCAGGGCATAAACCCGTAATCGAATCGACTTCTGGTTTTTTCATCCGCATCAAAAACTGTCGCGCATAGGACGAAAGGCTTTCGACATACCGTCGTTGCCCTTCCGCGTAGAGCGTATCCATCGTAATCGACGATTTGCCACTGCCCGAAACGCCCGTCACCACCACCAATTGATTGCGCGGAATCCTTAAATCGACATTTTGAAGATTATTGCTACGCGCCCCTTTGATGAAAATATCGGCAGATTTGCCATTTGGATTCAAAGGCGTGGCTTTCTCAATAGATAGGTTGGTTGTTACTGCTGAATCTTGCTTCATATTTTGCTTAGTTGATACTTTTAGTTGAATTAAAAATCATTGGCGTTAAAAAGATTTGATTTTAATAAAATTTTAAAACTTTCGCAAAGTGTCTTTTAATAAAATTTGTTTTAAAAATATCAAAAATAAGTTTTTATAAAAAAGGAAAATTGAAAATTTTCCTTTTTTATAAAAACTTATTTTTGATATTTTTAAAACAAATTTTATTAAAAGACACTTTGCGAAAGTTAGGCAAGTAAATGATTCCTAATTCAAATAAAAATAACATAATTTGTTTTTAATCCAATTTAAATGCCTTTAAAAGTTGGAATCCGTTTTTGTACAAACGCATTTACACCTTCTTTATAATCTGCGGTACTCGCCGCTTCGCCTTGTAATTGCGTTTCAAGCGACAATTGCGTTTTAAAATCATTTGTAAAAGATTGATTTAAAGCACGTTTGATAAGACCCAATGCTTTCGTAGGCATTTGCGCTAAGTGTGCCGCTTGCTGTTCGACCGTTGCAGCAAAGGCAGCATCTGGAACCCATTTGTAAATCATCCCCATTTTTTCAGCCGCTTGTGCCGATACTTTTTCGCCTGTCATCATCAATGCTGCCGCTTTTTGCCAACCTATCAAACGAGGTAGTATATACGTCCCGCCACTATCAGGAATCAGCCCAATCTTGGAAAAGGCTTGGATGAAACTCGCCGATTCCGTCGCTATGACCAAATCGCAGGCTAATGCAATATTTGCGCCCGCGCCCGCCGCTACGCCATTGACTGCGGCAATGATAGGTTTCTCTAAGTTCCTGATTTTCAATAGAATAGGATTGTAACCATCCCCTACAACCTGTTGAAACGTGGGTGGATTACTGCCCGTAACCTCGCTTAAATCCTGCCCTGCACAAAAGGCTTTGCCCGCACCTGTCAATATAATGCACCGAATATCGGCATCTTGTGCGCAATCGTCTAAGGCTTTTTGCATCGCCTGACAAAGACTGACGTTAAAAGCATTGAACGATTTGGGGCGATTGAAAGTCAATGTTGCAATATGATGTTGCTTGGTAACGATTAATTCCATTTTTTATCTTTTTGTAATTTTTTCAACACATAGGGCATATAGATTCCATAGGAAACATAGG
>JBDLWG010000231.1:0-3450 GCA_039804385.1 Bacteroidota bacterium | reverse complement strand
GCTGCAATTGACGATGTATTCAAATTTTCGACTGTTTTTTCACAATCATTTGCCACCACCGAATACGTGTAATTATGACCATTTGCTACATCATAATCATTGAAAGTCAATTCTTTAGTATCACCTGGCAAGAAAGCAATGATATTTTTGCCATCATTATAATCGGCTTTTCCTTTGTCGAAACGATACACCAAATATTGAAAATAGTATTCCCGACTCTTATTCGTCGGCTTCCAACGAACCAATACTTTACCATTTTCAGCCGTCAAAGTCCGAACTTCTGCCTTATCACAAGCCAAAGCGGACGTATCTCGAAAAAGAGATGGCGGTGCAGCGTATTCTGCAAACTGATTCGCCCGCAATGCAGTGGCAAATCCCAATGGATTTTGAATCAAATTTTTAGAACTAAAAAACACAAATCCTTTTATACCATTTATACTACGGTCAAAATCAATCTGTTGTGCAATTTGGTTTGGGTCTGTCCAATTCGGCTCTTTCGCTGTTTTCGTTCCAACTCGGTACGCAGCTAAACCAATATAAACCGCTTTTCCATATGAATTAGCTGCCCACCATTGCGTAATAGCGGCATGTTCCGCTGTGCTAAAACCCAAAGTCCAATACACTTGTGGCACGACATAATCAATCCAACCCATTTGTAACCACTTTCTTACATCTGCATATAAATCATCATAACAAGTAACACCTGCATAGGTATTCGACCCAGATGGGTCTTTGTAACTATTCCGCCAAACGCCAAATGGACTAATCCCAAACTGCACACGCGGCTTGATGCGCTTGATAGTGGAAGACAACATTGAAATCAATTGATCCACATTATCGCGCCGCCAATCTTCCAAACTCAATCCGCCAGGATTATGCCGAGAATACGCTGAACCATCTATAAACTGTTCATTTCCATTCTTATACGGATAAAAATAATCATCAAAGTGAATTGCATCAATATCATATTTTTGCACGATTTCGGTCACGACATCATTAATATGCGCTCGCACTTCAGGCAAACCAGGATTGAATAAATGCCGTTTGTTATATTTGACAAACCACTCTGGATGTTGTTTCATCATATGTAACGAGTGCATCGAAGACGGACTTTCATTGTCCATCGCCGCCCGATAGGGATTCATCCAAGCATGAAATTCAATATTTTTTTCATGGGCAGTGCGCACCATAAATTCCAATGGGTCGAAATAATCCGATGGCGGTGTTCCTTGTGTACCCGTCAAATATTTAGACCAAGGCACTATATCGGATTTATACAAAGCATCGCCTGAAGGACGGATTTGCACAAATACAGCATTGATATTCAACGCTTTATAACTATCCAAAAGTCGCATCCATTCCGATTGTAAAAATTTAGAATCCGTTGTGCGGGTTGCAGGATAGTCGATATTTAAAACAGTAGCCACCCACACACCGCGCATTTCGCGTTTAGGAATCGGTGCGGTAGTGGTTTGCGCACCCAAATTTAGTGCGCAGCAAATAGCCAATAAGGTTAAAAAACCAGACGGTCTTTGGGTTAAACGTGCGTTCATAGTCGTGTCCTCAATCGTTAGCGGAGCAAAAACAATATAATATTTTTTCAATTCCTGCAAAAGTAATGCAACATTTTGAAAAGTAAGCCCTTTTGAGGTTAAAAAAGTTTGAAAATACATGGAATCGGGTTATTTGGGCGTGAATAATCGTTTTTTTAACAATAGATACCCGTTTGCACGAGTGGATGATGACGGGGTTATGCTTTCCTGCGCACGCGCTTGAATGGAATATTTACAACAAAAAGTCTATTAAAATACGTTGAAATATAAAATTCGTTTCAAAATTACAAAAGGAGATAGTTACTTCATACTGGTCTGGTAGATGCCCTTTTTGACGATAAAATAGGCAAAAGTTGCGCCATTGTATTGTTAAAAATATGTTTTAACAATATTTTAAATTTAAATTTTTAAAATTACAATCCACGATGCCTTGCGTTTTTTGGGTTTTTACAAAAAAATTATGCTTATTTTTGCCGCCAACAATTCATATATCAATTAAAATAGAGATGCAAACAGAACAAAAAGTCACCGTTGGAACGGAAATTTTATTTGCGGTTTTAATCGCCTTAATCCATTTTGGTTGGATTACTGCCGAATATTATTTGGGTTTAAACGGCAAATTTAAAGATTGGTATGGCAATGTCACCAATTTTGTTGCTATTCCAGTCATTTATATGACGTATAAAGCCATGCTTGCCAAACGTGACAATGAAGGAACCATTTCGTTAGAACGAGCTGCATTGAGCGCGTTGATTTTGGCGGGTATAACCGCTGTATTGATTCCACTGAGTTATTGGTTATTTCGGAAGTATATCAACCCGACTTTTTTCGATGATTTTGCTAAATTTGCAACGGATGTGCAAAAAATGGATGCTTTAAAAGCGATTGATACGTATAGTTTGCGGCATTTTGCCAAATGGGGCTTTTTGCATGCCTTGTTGATTGTCGGCGGGACAGGTTTGATGACCGCAGTGGTGATGCGCAAACGCGCTTAATACGGTTTGAATTAGAATTTTTAGGATTTTAAGGATAATTAGGATTGATAATCCTAATTATCCTTAAAATCCTAAAAATCTTAATTCAAACGATACCGCGTACAAAGTAGAATCTAATTTTTACTCCAATAATGCGCTAAAAGATACGCCGTTATCAAATCCCAGATGCCATACCAAGCCACAATTAACGCCATGCCGCCCAAGCCTGCAAAGAATTGAAAAACCAAAATCAAGCCCAAAGTCGTATTATGAATCCCTGTTTCAAAAGTAATAGCGCGAGCATCCCCTTCCGATAATTTTGCCATTTTCGCAATCAAGTATCCTAAAAATAAAGCTAAAAAATTGAAAATCAAGGTTAATACAAATACTTCTTTTAAATAATTTTTAATATTTTCCCAATTGCCCAAAATCGCGCCTACAATGAAACCAACAAAAATAAGGAGCGATAAGAGCTTCACCATTTTTTTGATTTTAGCTACGAATAATGGAAATTTGTAATTCAATCCCATCCCAAGTATTAATGGAATCAGCATCAGCATTGCCACAATTTGCACCATATCAAGCGGATTGATATAAATATTTTGTTTTAAACTATTTAAATTAGGAATGAATGAAGAGCCAATCCAAAAGATAGTTGGCAGGGTCAAAATAGAGGCAAGCGTTGAAACGGAAGTCGTTGTGACGGCTAATGCAGTATTTCCTTTCGCCAAATGTGTTGAATAATTGGAAATATTGCCGCCCGGACAAGCAGAAACCAAAATCATCCCGATAGCAATACTCGGTGCGGGCTGCAAAAGATAGACTAATCCGAGTGTCAAGGCGGGAACTAAAAACCATTGCGCCATGAGTCCGATGAAAACGGCTTTGGGATGTTTCCAAAGTACCTCGAAATCGGATTTTTG
>JBDLWG010000230.1:0-3019 GCA_039804385.1 Bacteroidota bacterium | reverse complement strand
CAAAGGCGGTATGGTAATGGGTTTAGGCGTAGCAGGTTTGGCAGTTTTCGGCTTGAGCGTCCTTTTCATTATTTTTTACCAACATTTTATGAATGGCACGGGTAATGAGACGCACGCGATGGAAAAAGTATTGGAAGTTTTGGCTGGTTTCTCATTGGGTGCTGAATCTATTGCGTTATTTGCGCGTGTTGGTGGCGGTATTTATACCAAAGCGGCAGACGTTGGTGCGGATTTAGTGGGTAAAGTCGAAGCGGGTATCCCTGAAGATGATCCGCGTAATCCTGCAACGATTGCGGATAACGTCGGTGATAATGTAGGTGACGTAGCGGGTATGGGTGCGGATTTATTTGGTTCGTATGTGGCTACAGTGTTGGCATCTATGGTATTGGGGAACTATTTGATTGGCGATAACAAAGGTTTTACAGACAATTTCGGCGGTCTTGGACCGATTTTGTTACCCATTTTGATTGCTGGCTTGGGGATTCTTTTCTCCATTGCAGGTTCCTTTTTGGTGTCCGTTGGTGACAACGATACTTCCATTGATGGCGTTCAAAACGCTTTGAACAAAGGCAACTGGATTAGTATCCTTTTAACAGGTGTTGCATCTTATTTTGTAATTCATTGGATGTTGCCTGCCAAATTTAATATGTCTTTCTTTGGCGAGGCTACTCCGAGAGAAATCACGCCAATGAATGTATTTACGTCTGTTTTATTTGGTTTAGTGGTTGGAGCCTTGATTTCTATGTTAACCGAATATTATACGGGCATGGGCAAAAAACCAGTGCTTGATATTATTAAAAGTTCTTCTACAGGTGCAGCAACAAACATTATTGCGGGTTTGGGCGTTGGTATGATGTCAACGGCGTATCCGATTTTATTGTTTGCAGCAGCGATTTGGGGTGCGTATTTCTTCTCTGGTTTCTACGGCGTAGGAATTGCAGCGTCTGCGATGATGGCGACAACGGCAATGCAATTAGCGATTGACGCATTCGGACCGATTGCGGATAACGCAGGTGGTATCGCCGAAATGAGCGAATTGCCCAAAGAAGTGCGCGAAAGAACCGATATTTTGGATTCTGTTGGAAATACAACGGCTGCAATTGGCAAAGGTTTTGCCATTGCATCTGCGGCATTGACTGCATTAGGCTTGTTTGCTGCTTATGTTAAGTTTACCCATATTAATGGTATCAACATTTTCAAGGCAGATGTTTTAGCGGCATTATTTATTGGTGGTATGATTCCAGTTGTTTTCTCTGCGTTGGCGATGAACGCTGTTGGACGCGCTGCGATGGACATGGTGAATGAAGTACGCCGTCAATTCCGCGAAATTCCGGGTATCATGGAAGGAACAGGCATGCCAGAATATGCAAAATGTGTGGATATTTCGACTAAAGCCGCTTTGCGCGAAATGATGATGCCGGGTGCGATTACGATTATCACTCCGATTTTAGTAGGCTTCATCATGGGTGCAGAAGCGTTAGGCGCGTACATGGCAGGTGTAACGGTCTCAGGTGTCATGTGGGCGATTTTCCAATCAAACGCAGGTGGTGCTTGGGATAATGCCAAAAAATCATTTGAAAAAGGCGTAATTATCAATGGAGAGAAATATTTCAAAGGTTCTGAGCCACACAAAGCGGCTGTTGTAGGCGACACCGTAGGCGACCCTTTCAAAGATACATCTGGTCCATCAATGAACATTTTGATTAAATTGACTTGTTTAGTAGGATTGGCAATTGCACCAATTTTGGGAGAAAAGATTGCAAAAGGACATTCTTCTATTGGGGTGAAACCAGCGATTTCATCTGAAAAACCAGCTTTAGCAAAAAATAATACTTTGGAGGTAGCTCCAATCGTGCGATAACCGAGAAACAGATACTTTTTGAAATATAAAGACAACGGCGCGGGGTGGTAATAGCCTTTGCGTCGTTTTTTTTAGAAGGACTTTACGTAAGTGTTCGCAAAGTGTAGTTAAAGTCCTTCTTTTTGACAAGACTTTAACTACACTTTGCGAACACTTACGTAAAGTCCTATCCAAAAAAAAAGTGTGCCGCCTTATTCAGACGGACACACTCCGAGTTTTCCACCAGGTTTCTTTATTTCATCCACACCTCGACGCGGCGATTTTTATCTTTCCCCACAGGTGTTCCATTATCTGCAATCGGCATTGCGGCTCCAAAACCCATCGAAGTAGCCGTAATGCCTGCTTTCGCCAATTCCGATTGAATGCCTTGCGCTCGTTCCACAGACAAACCAAGATTCTTCTTAGCATCGCCTTGATTATCCGTAAAACCAATGAGTATCAATCGTTTAGCTCTATTTTGCGGTTCTGCAATCAATTTTTTAACGCGTTCTAAATCTGCCAAAGCGCGTTCATCAGGCGCAGTGCTTGCCGTTTTAAAATGCAAAGTCGTTGGCAACCGATTGGCACCTGTCGTTGCTGCTCCATATTGGGGCGGCGTATCGGCAGTTGCTTTGATAGCATTTTGCGGTTGTGGCGCAGGTGCATTATGCAAATCCATGTTGACAAAACCCATTTCAGCCACTACTTTTTGCCCTTTGGCATCTGCTTGTGCGTAAGTGATAAATTGTTGCGCAATGGAATTGGTACTATTTTTTGGATTAACCAAATATAAACGACGACTTAAAGTATAATCTTCGGTTTCTATCGTAAAAACCGAAGGATATTTTACAGCAGCTCCATTATCGCCAATCCCCAAAGTGCGTGTGCCGCCCAATTCGCTAAACGAGGTGAAACCAATCGACATTGGGTCTGTTGCTACTGCTTTGGTGAGTGCGCTGGCATTTTCGTGCGTCGTGCTTCCTGCCGCTAAGGGCGTTTTTTCCAAAACGATGTTATTAAAAGCATCAAAAGTACCCGATTTGCTATCTCGGACATGACATTTAATCGCTCCTTTCGCGCCGCCGACTTGAGACCAATCGGTCACTTTGCCCGAAAAAATATCTTTCAACTGTTGTTTTTTCAATTCTTTGACAGAATTGCCATTGTGAACAACCACCG
>JBDLWG010000229.1:0-6208 GCA_039804385.1 Bacteroidota bacterium | reverse complement strand
AAATAGATAGCGAGTTGCTAATTCGAGTGTTGTTGCCCATGTAGCCAAATACCTGCGATTAAGATCCGATAATTCAAAGAAACCGTCTGCGAAAGGGATGCCAAACGATTCATTAATTAATTTACCATGAAATGGACTAATTGCACTCGGATTACTGCGTGCGGGTAGACATTGGTAGTCATAAGTAATTACTAAGTTATTACTTGGAGCCGTTTGCCAACTACTATCTTGTGAAATATCTTTTAAAATAATTCCTGTTGGGCAAGGAGTTGTATCGAACCGTATTTCCCATGAATAAGTTCTGGGATCATCTACAACATTACCAATATCGCCCGAAGGTACTGTAGATAAATCTTTTATTTCAGCCGTTACTCTAATAACATCTCCTGTACCAAAAGTTGATTTTAGACGAAGTGGGCGGCTACAGAACCAAATATCGCCTTCGCTTTTTCTTGAGGTACTATCACAAAGTTTTGCATTTCCTTGTATTTTAACGCAATTACCAGGTATCGTATAGGTGTTATAAACGGAATCAAAGGATGCTTTTACAGTATCCTCTGAGTTGATTGTAAATTGAACTTCATATTTTGAATTAGGCACTTGTATTTTTGAGTTATTTTTTACACAAGTTGACGAAGCTAACGTTTGATATTCATCTGTGTCATCGAATGAGACCGAAAAATTAATATTTACTCCGCCACGAGATTTAACAATCTCATCACCAGCCGCATTATGGTAACTACCAAATGGTGTTATACTCGAATAACAACGACCTATTGCATTGCCTGTTTTCCATTTTTTTGGGCATTGCGCTACCGATAACTGCTGATACGATAGTATCAGTAGCATTAGAAATGCTTTTTTCATTGTTTAAATTTGTTTAAAAAACGTTAAATAATATCAAATTTTAGTTTAAAAGTTTAATCTTTTTTGATTCCCCATGTTTCAATAGTTTTTCTTTTATCATTCGACGGAAATAAAATGGAGGTTTGCACGCGTTCCCAAACTTGTTCCGTAGATTTATCTAATTTAATATCAAATAATCTATCTGTAAAATGCGTTCCTGTCAAACTATCTTGGGAAAAAACGCTGATAAATATTTTATTATTTGGCTTGTCAGGATACCAATGCACTTCATCCGTACCAAAAAAGCCATTTAACTTCCCTTGATTATTGCTGTTCAAGGTGAGTTGAATGATGGATGTGAAGGATTGTGTTTTGATGTCATTCTCAAAAATGGTTTCGGTTCGGGTGCCTGTCCAAATCCCTATCAAGTCACTATTGCTGTTGCTATCTTTGCAACACGCAGATACCAGACTCAAAAATAGGAATGAAAAAAATGTGTTTTTAAATTTCATTTAAATTGATTTTTAATGTATTATAGATTTGCTTTTAAATAATTTAATATTGAAAAAACGATATTTATAGCAATACCTAACAGGTATTAACAAGTTGGATATACTGTTTTAATTAGGCATTATGTTGATAATCAATAACTTATGATAACATAGCGAAAACCCCTCAATGCTTACCAATGATGGTGCAAGAGTGGCGTTTGTAAAAAAAATAGAAAAAATAGGAAAGCATATTTGGGCTGTGCACTTAAGCAGACAAACTTGTTGACTTGTTGACTTGTTGACTTGTTGACTTGTTGACTTGTTGCATGATCGTTTGTATCAGTATATTGTTAATGAATGATAAATTATTTTCTAATGCAAAGTTAATATGTGTTTTTAACTTATCCAAATATTTTTGATATTATTTTATAAAAAATATCATTTTTTTTAATTCAAATGAAAAATAATTCCAAAACGCAAAAGGCACAAAAGATAATAAATCTTTTATGCCTTTTTGCCAATTTTTATTTTAAAAATTATCTTGCAAATGAAACCGCCCGTTTTTCACGAATCACTGTCACTTTAATTTGTCCCGGATACTGCATGACTTCCTGTATTTTTTGCGAAATCATAAACGACAAATCATCCGCATATTGATCTGAAACCTTTTCAGATTCCACAATCACCCGCAATTCACGTCCAGCCTGCATCGCATAGGCTTTTTGAACGCCCTCATGTGAAAGTGCCAATTCTTCCAATTCGCCAATTCGCTTCAAATAACTTTCCAAAATCTCGCGTCTTGCCCCTGGACGTGCGCCTGAAATCGCATCGCAAGCCTGTACAATCGGCGAAATGATATTCGACATTTCAATTTCATCATGATGCGCACCGACTGCATTGATAATGACGGCATGTTCATTGTGTTTTTCACACAATTTCATCCCCAAAATCGCATGCGACAATTCAGACTCTTCCTCTGCAACCTTACCAATATCGTGCAAAAGTCCCGCCCGTTTCGCCATTTTGATTTGTTTTGGATTGAAACCGAGTTCCGCAGCCATCAATGCACATAAATTTGCCGTCTCAATGGAGTGTTTCAACAAATTTTGTCCATAAGAAGACCGATAGCGCATCCGTCCAACCATCCGCACCAACGCCGCATCCAAACCATGTATATCCAAATCAATGACCGTCCGTTCTCCAATTTCAACAATTTGTTCTTCCAATTGTTTCCGCGTTTTAGCCACCACTTCTTCAATTCGCGCAGGGTGAATCCGCCCATCAGCCACCAATTTTTTAAGTGCCAACCGCGCAATTTCCCGCCGAATCGGGTCAAAAGACGAAATGACAATCGCTTCAGGCGTATCATCCACCACGATTTCCGCGCCAGTTGCCGCTTCCAACGCCCGAATATTTCGACCTTCCCGACCAATGATTTGCCCTTTCATATCATCCGAATCCAGATTAAACACCGAAACCGTATTTTCAATTGCAAATTCCGCACTCATCCGTTGAATCGCTTGGATTACAATCTTTTTCGCCTCTTTACTCGCACTCAAATTAGCTTGTTCGATGGTGTTTTTCATAATCACCATCGCTTCATTTTCTGCTTTTCCGCGCACGGCTTCCAACAATTGTTCTTTTGCAGCCTGTTCCGTAAGATTCGCAATTCGTTCTAACTCTTTGATTCTCAATTCATTAGCCGAGTCCAATTCATCTTTTTTCTTTGCAATAATCTTCAATTGAAGTGTCAAATTTTCCCGAATCGATTCCAATTCTTTATCTTTCGACTCCGTTTCTTTTTGCAACTTCTTCACTTCTTCCACTTGCCCTTGAAAATCTTTAAATCGTTGTTTCAAATCATTTTCGCGGTTGACAATGACAATTTCGCGGTCTTTCATGCCCAAAATATGCAATGTTTTTTCACCCTCGAACTCATTTTTCAAGTTGGCAAATTTCTCTTTTGCCTCTTGAATCTTCCGTTGTTTGATAGACTCATTCTTATTCTCAGAACGTTCAACGATTTTTTCGGCTTTACTTTCCGCATCCTCCACAATCCGTTTCGCATCATCCGTCATGCGTTTCGCAGTTGCTTTGGCTTCCGTCACCGCCGCATCCGCCTGTCGGCTTGATTCATCAATAATATCTTGGTTCGCCTTAGCCATATAACGTTTGATACCGCTATGCCCCGCCAATCCACCGAGTAAAAAACCCAACAATGCCAATACAACTATCAGAGTAGTACTCATTTGTAACTAATTCGGTCATTTAAGATTAAAAAAAATGTTTTATATAGCAAAATGTTTTGAAAGGAAAGCTGCCAACCGTAGCGAATCCATCCTTTGATTTTACAAAATATTGCGAACCATCCTATTTCTTACCAACGGACTAAACCCAGAAAAAACACTCCAAGAAGCCACATGCCCCTTTTATTTTTCTAATAATTTCGTCAAAAACAAATCAATGCGGTCGATTCTATCCGCTATTTTCGATTCAACCGAATTAGTTTTCAAACGATGCCCTTCCACCGCATACGTCAACAATGCCATTGCCAAACAATCATATTTATCGCGCCGCACATACATTAGTTGAAATTTTTGAACTAACTCATTGATTTCCAATACCGTTTCTCGAATGGCATCTTCCTCCTCTATTTTGATTTTAAGGGGAAAAACGCGCCCTGCCACAGTCACATTGATACTTCGCATCTCGCTGTGCATCCCGTTTTGCATCTCGTTTTGCATATCGTGTGATGATTCTGAATTTGTCTAATCCAAATTTAAAAATTTTTCGAGTCCTTCTGTTTTGTCCATTTCCTCGGGCAGGTGGAAGCCATTGATGACAAAATCCACTGCCGAAATACTACTGCCGCGCCCCCTTGCAATCCCTTGATGTCTGCCTTTCGGTTTGGGAACTTCCCTATTTTTTTCTTCCAATTGCCCGCGTAACTGGCGATTGATTTCTTTCAAATCCGAGTTTTCGCGCTCCAATTCCGACAATCGTTGCGCCAACAATCGAATTTTTTGCTCTATACTTTGGAGTTGTTCGGAAACCATTAGATTCTTTTTTGATTATAGGAATTATTTTCTAACAACTGCTCCTAATTGCGTTTCATATTGCCGCATCAAATTGGACATCATCTGCTCGATTTCTTTCTCTTGTAACGTTTTCTCTTTGTCTTCAAATATAAAACTAACAGCATACGATTTCTTTCCCGCACCCAATTTAACAATGTCTTCAAACACATCAAACAAATTAATTTCTTTCATTGTTTGTTTACATGCTTTTCGGGCAATTTGAGCCATGTCCGCAAAACGAACCGATTCATCCACCACTAATGCTAAATCGCGGCGCACCACAGGATATTTCGATGGTTCCTCAAATTTTATTTTAGTGTTTTTAATCGCTTTAAGCACCGTATCCCATTTAAAATCAGCAAAATACGCCTCTTGTTTTACATCAAATAATCGTTTGCAGCTGGAAGACACTTTTCCAAACTCCACTAACACGGATTCTCCGCGATGATATTTCAACCCAAATGCCCATTGTTTTCCTTGTAAAACGGTCTCTTGATAACCGCCGATGCCCAAAGAGGCTAAAATTTGTTGGACCATTGCTTTTAAATTAAAAAAATCGGTTTTAAGATTGGTTTTGTCTAACCAATTTTCAGGGCGTTGCTGACCTGTTAACGTTAAACTGAGGTGTGCTGTTTCAATTTGCCCACCACCTGTTTTTTGTCGATAGGTTTTGCCAAATTCAAATAACCTTAAATCGCTTTGTTGCCGATTTTGGTTATGCGTCACCGTTTCCAATGCCGAAAACAACATTGTTGGACGCATTATATCTAAATCCACATTGCCTGTATTGTTGATAAAAACCAATTCTGTTTGGTTTAACAAATCATTATCCGCATAATATTTGGATTTAGACAAGGATAACGCCATCATTTCATTAAAACCTTGTGCTGCTAACGCATCCGCAACCCGTTGTTGTACCCGATAGGGGTCTGGGTTTTCGGTCGCCGCAGGAGTCATTTTCATACCCGCAGGTATCGGCACATGATTGAAACCATAAACCCGCAAAATCTCCTCTATCACATCCGCTTCCCGCAAAACATCCGCTTTATTGGTCGGAACGCTGACTAAATAACCGTCCTCATCCTCCTCTAAAAGATTCATTTCCAAGGATTTAAATATTTTCTTTAAATCTTTTTTATGAATTTTCAAACCAATTAAACTTTCTATTTTGTCAAAATGAACCCTAATTTGTTGAGGCGCAATCGGTGTCGGATAAATATCCACGATTTCGGACGCAATCACGCCGCCCGCTAATTCGGTTATCAATAAAGCGGCGCGTTTCAACGCAAAAACCGTATTATTGGGGTCACTTCCTTTTTCATATATTTTTTTGGCATCGGTGTGCAAACCATGACGCGTTCCTGTTCGCCGCAACATTTTGGGGTGAAAATGCGCCGATTCTAAAAAAAGGTTTTTAGTTTCAGCCTTCACGCCCGATTTGCTGCCGCCAAATACGCCCGCAATACACATTCCATTGCTTTCGCCGTCGCAAATCATCAAATCTTCATGGGTTAATTTGCGGTCAAGACCGTCCAATGTTTGGAAAACACTGCCTTCCGGCAACGTTTTAACCACAATTGAATGCCCTTTGATAGCTTCCAAATCAAACGCATGCAACGGTTGACCCAATTCGTGCAAGACAAAATTGGTCGCATCGACAATATTATTGATGCTCCGCACGCCGATTTTGGTTAAAAATTGTTTCAACCAATCAGGCGATTCACCCACCGTCACGCCCGCAATGCTCACGCCCGAATAGCGCGGACAACCTGCGGCATGTTCCACTCGAACAGG
>JBDLWG010000228.1:0-2790 GCA_039804385.1 Bacteroidota bacterium | reverse complement strand
GCATATTGTTGATAATCAAGAAATTAGGTTTATTGAAAATATTTATTATATTTTTTTAATAGGTTGTTTTTTATTAATGATTGGTTTTTGCACCCGCTTCACTGCCCTGCTATGCCTTTTTTTACAAATCTTTTTTATAGGAACCAGTTATGCGTATTGCTATGGTTTTGATTATTTTATATGTTCGAGTTTTTTTTATTGCTTAATATTTCCAGTTGGTTCGACCTTCTCGGTGGATGCGATTTTGAATCAAAACAGCAATCAGAAAGATTATTTTTTTTACCTGTTTTGGTTGCGAGTGCATTTGGGTTGTATTTATTTTTTTTCGGGTTTTGGCAAAGCCTTAGGGACGACTTGGTGGAATGGTGAAGCCTTATGGCGGAGTGTGATGTCCCGCGATTTTGCCGTATTTGATTGTAGTTTTTTAGCACAAGTGCCTTGGTTGGCGCAATTTTTTTGTTTATTCACACTTTTCATTGAATTTTTTTATCCAATCGGCATTAATTTTAAAAAAACGCGTCGTTTTTGGCTTTGTTCCATCATCATGCTGCATTTAGGGATTGCTATTTTTATGGGCTTATGGTTTTTTGCATCAATTATGATTATTTGGAATGTGTGCGCTTATGCACCCATTTCAATCGCTTGGTCGATTCCAAAAGGGTATAAATGGGGGCGCACTCAATTGAATTTGTAAAAAAACGCACCGCACTTTTTCGACCAATCCCCAAAGTGCGGCAAGTTGCAACTTGCCGCACTTTTTTCCACCAATCTATTTTCAATTTAAAACGAATTGATGGAAAAAAGCACAACAAGTCGTTAAAGTTATTACATTTAAAACACTAATTTACAGTTTATTATAAATAAAAATAATAAATATATATTTTGTGCTGTGTGTTTTAAATTCTAAAACCCTATTTTTACATCCATAAAAAAGGGACTTTGAAGGAAACTCGACCCTGTATAACGCATTATAAATATTATTTAAGTAATTCATCATCAAGCGCAATTCATGAAACGAATTTATACGCATACTTTAATTTTTTTTGTACTGGCTTTTGCTTACACCAAAGGTAGTATTTTGTCTGTTTTTATGTATTACATTCCACTTTTTGCTCAACTCATGATAGTGGGCTGTTTTCTTACCTTTTTGCTTTTCTTGGCTTGGCTGAAGCGGAAGGAAGACGACTCCTCCAAGCGGATTGCTTGGAGCCGTATCTTGAAAGTGGCGGTTTTGGGTAGTGCTTTTGGCTATATTTTACAATTAATCAATATAGCAGTTTACTTGAAAATGCGAGCAATTCCGATAGATATTGGCTTGTTTGAAGATGAATTTTATCGGTCTGTTGTTTTTATTTTTCCTTGTTTAGGGATTGCGGAAGTGTTGCATCCTTTCCTAAAAAATGCGCTTTCTAAGCAATTGGCATTGACGGCTTTGGTCATTGGGTTGTGCGGATTTCAAATGAAGCGTTTATTGTCTGTTGAAAACCCGAAAACATACCCATCTGTATCCAAAACCTCCAAAGATAAACCGAATGTGATTGTCATTTTAGCGGACGATTTAGGCACAGGCGATGTGCTTTTCAATGAAAAAAAACAATATAGTACACCTCATATTGATAAATTAGCTGCTGAAGGGATTCATTTTACAAATGCGTTTTGTTCCGCGCCGATTTGTTCGCCTTCGAGAGTTGGCTTATTGACGGGCGAATACCAACAACGCTATGGTTTTGAGCATTTGACCGATTGTTTTTCGACGCACCCGTATGCCCGAAAAGCGGATTTTGCCAAATATGGTCATCAATTTGGGAGCGATAACGCCTATTGGTGGGATTTAGAAATGAATAAACGCGGCATTGACCCGCAAACGACTACTTTGGCAGAGTTTTTAAAAGAAGATGGTTACGCGACCGCCATTATTGGGAAATGGCATCTTGGACTTTTACCCCGTTTTCAGCCTTCCAATCATGGTTTTGATTCCTTTTTGGGTACGTATAGTGCGGGCATGTTTTATTTGTCGCCCAAAGACCAGCGCATTACCGAATTTTTCCATACTGATAATTTCTTTGAAAAATTGGAACATCAACTCATGGTGTATAAACTTTTTGAAAATGGAAAACCGTTAAAATTAGAACAAGAAACCTATACAACCGATTTATTTACCCAAAAAGGGCTTGATTTTATTGAAAAAAACAAGGACAATCGCTTTTTTTTATACTTGCCATTCAATGCAGTACATGGTCCTTTCCAAGCACCCAAAGCTATTTATGACACTTTAACAAATATCAAAAAGCATGAAGACCGTGTATATGCTGCAATGGTGATTTCTTTGGATGCATCGGTTGGACGCATTCGGAAAAAATTAGAAGCGTTGCATTTAGATGAGAATACGATTATCGTTTTTGCCAGCGATAATGGTGCGCCGCTTTATTTTCCAGCAGGTAGCAATATGCCCTTATGTGGTGGTAAAATGAGTGGTTTTGAAGGCGGATTGCGGGTTCCCTTTGTTTTTCATTGGAAAAATCACCTTCCACCAAGCGTTTATGCTGCGCAAGTGAGTTTGATGGATCTTTTCAAAACCGTTGCAGCAGCCATAGGTCGGACCGTACCCGAAAATGTAGCGCAAGATGGCGTTAATTTATTGCCCTTTGTTGCGTCAAACGACACGCTTCAAGTGCCTCATAAAGCCTTATTTTGGCGGGTTGGTTATGTGAAAGTGGTTCGAAAAGGGGATTGGAAATTGCATCTCAACGAAAAAGAAGGGCTTACTTTCTTGCATAACCTAAAAGAAGA
>JBDLWG010000227.1:0-3990 GCA_039804385.1 Bacteroidota bacterium | reverse complement strand
TACGGTGCTACGCACCTCAAACGCGGGTTCCAATTCCATTTTGCTACAAATGTTGCGGTGCTACGCACCTTTTTTGATTCTGTGGGTAATGGATAGGGTTGCAACCTCGCCGACCTTGATTCGAAACTGATGCCGATTTTGCAGTTCTGACAAAATAGGAAAAACAATGGCTTCGGACCGTGATTTTTCATTAAAAAAAGCCGTTCGCCGCTTGGTATGCCGCATCAAGGTCTCTACAAGCCAATCACTTGGAGCGATTTCTTCAAAATTTGTAAATAAATTTCTAAATTTGGTACGCAAACCCAATTGTTTTCGCACGGCGTGTAAAGTATTGAATTGACTATACGGCATTATTAAAAAATTTAGAATTAAAACTTAAAGTTTTATCTTTTTCAAATTATCCAATTCGCGTTTATTATCGCGTTCTTTGAGCGTATTGCGCTTGTCGTATTCTTTTTTACCTTGTCCAAGGGCGATTTCCAATTTAGCCAGTCCGCGATCATTGAAAAAAATGCGAATAGGCACAATAGCAAAGCCTTTTTCACTCATTTTGCGTTCTAAAACTTTTAATTCACTTCGTTTCAATAAAAGTTTCCGCAAACGGCGGGTTTCATGATTGTTGTACGTCCCATCTTTGTACTCCGAAATGAACATACTTTTGACGTACAATTCATCATCTTTGAAAAAGCAAAACGAATCCGTCAAATTCGCCTGACCTTCTCGAATCGCTTTGACCTCCGTTCCATGCAAAACGATACCCGCTTCATAGCGTTTGACAAAATAATATTCGTGTTCAGCACGTCGATTGACAATTTGTATTTTGCGCGGTTTCTTTTCTTTAGCCATAATTGATATTTTTGTAGTGTTTGAACTACTTTATAACCATTTTTTGATTTTGAAATAAATCAGCAACATCACAGCAACGCCTGCCATGATAAACCACATCCCAAAATACGCATATTTCCAATGTAATTCGGGCAAATTATCGAAATTCGTCCCGTAAACGCCCACAATGAACGTTAATGGAATAAATATCGTGGAAACAATGGTCAAGGTTTTCATCACATGATTTGCCTTCTGCCCCAATTCCGAATGATACAAATCGAATAAAGAAGATAATGTATCTCGTTGATTATCAATAATATCTGTAATTTGCAGGATGTGGTCATGCAAATCTCGAGCAAATATAACAGTGGTAGGTCGAATAAAAGTACTATCGGTCAATATAAATTTATTCACCGCTTCTCGCATCGGCGCAACCGTGCGGCGAATTTCGGTTAATTGCCGTTTGAGGTGATATACTTTTCGTTTATCAGCGCGTTCGGGGTCTGTCAAGACCACTTGTTCAAAATCGTCAATCGCATCATCGAGTTTGTCCAAAACCAAATAATATTGATCTACAATATGGTCAAGCAGGGAATAAGCTAAATAGTCCGCACCGCGTTGTCGGAGTCGCCCTTTTTGGCGGTGCAAGCGGTCTCGAATCGCAGGAAATAGGTCATTTGCATCTTCTTGAAACGAAATAACGAAATCATTGCCCAGAAAAATACCAATTTGTTCGGTTTTGACTTCCATCGTTACATCATCAAAACTCAATGCCCGTGTGGTCGTGAAAATCCCAGAATCATATTCTTCCCATTTCGGACGTTGATGCACATCCAAAATATCTTCCAATGCTAAAGGGTGAATTTTAAATTGTTGACCCAACCTTTCTACGGTTTGCACATCATTCAAACCTCGAACATCATACCAACTAATCCCGCGTGAAGGTATGGAATCTGTTAATGCAGTAGGATTATCCGCATTTTGTTCTGTAATTTTTTCTGCATTATATCGAATCGCGGTAATGTCGGCACTACCCACCAAATATTCTCCTGTATAGACGGGTGTACCGGGTGGCAAACCTGTTTTTCTTTTTCTTTTCTTTTTTTTACCAATCACGATGGGTATTTTAGGATATTTTAACTTTTTGAATTAGGAACGAATTCTTTCCTTCCTAAATAATTAGGGAAATATTACGCCGTCAGAGTGGGGTAGAGGGAGCAAAAAAGTTGAAAAAATGATTTTTTTTGCAAAAAAATCATTTTTTCAACTTTTTTGCTCCCTCTTAAAGGTCTTTTTCCCCAATTCAAGCAAGAAACGACTTTTTGCCTCCTTTTTCATCAAAACCAGGTCGAATAAACGAATAGGCATGTGGAAATTGAGCCAATAAGTCGCGCCTTAAACGACGCAATAATACAAAAATATCTAATAATTCATCTGTTTTTTCCAAAAAGAATCGGCGTGTAATCTCCCAAGCCTTCAAACTTTGGTCAATTGCCAATAAAGCACTTTTGGCACTTCCATTTGCATCATTTTGAATGCGGTCAATGTCATCAAACTCATTCCAAGTCAACCCCGAAATCGCTCGATGCACTTTCGCGCCAATGAAAAAATAATACCATTGAATTTCTTCCAAAGCGTCTTTCAAATTCAATAAACCGGGCATATCAATCGGCAAATCCATTTGGAGTTGCGTATTTAACTCATGTTCCCGCGCCTCGAAATAGGTTTGATTTTCATTAAACCAAGTTTCGACCATCGTACCATAATGCCGCGCCATTGCTTCAATGCTGTGAATCGCTTTGATTTTGGCGGGTTCTAACACCGGTTCGGGGTCTTTATCGGGGGAAGCGTCTAAATCAATACCGCGTTCTTCCGCAAACTCGCGCAACAAATCAAGAGCTTCTTTCAGGTCTTCTGCTACTTTTTGAATAATTTCGGCTTCATTCCAAGCTTCTTTTGATTTGTCAGAGGGCGGTCTGAAAATCGCACAACGCGTCGTTAAAGGACATCTTTCGCACCATCGGTCGCAATAATTATGGATGCCTTCTATGAATTTTTTCTTTCTCACCGTATTTTTAAGCGTTGGTTTTAGATTTCATTTTGGTAAAAATTGTTTTTTAAGCAGTTGAAGTTAAAGAATCGACCCAAAACAAACTTGCTAAAAGGTTGATTTTCAAGATATACTTTACGCACGATGGTTTTGCGATAGGATGGATGTACGGATTTCACGGATTCGCACCGATTGGTACGGATTTTTTTTAAACAACTCATCCGTACCAATCGGTGCGAATCCGTGAAATCCGTACATCCATCCTATCGCAAAATCACCCAATAATGTATCGTACATTGTTGTCGATTATTTAACTTGAACCACTTATGCGCGAATTGGAACGTGTTTCAATTCACCTTTAAATCGGTTCTTCGACGTAATACATATCAATTACGCCTTTATTTTTTGCAGGAATTTTGCCTCGATGCACCGTTTTAAAATCATATTTGATTAATTCATAAGTCGCTTCGGATACATTTAACTTGCCCGCTTCACATTTATCCTGCAACCGCGACGCAATATTGACCGTATCGCCCCAAATGTCATAAGCAAATTTATGGACACCCACCACACCTGCCACCACTGGCCCTGTGTGAATGCCAATTTTAGCTTCAAAAAACGGTTCATTTTTCCGCATTTTTTCCAATTTGACTTCATTCAAATACTGTTGAATCTCCAAAGCCGCTTTGATGATAGGAATCGGCGTAGCAATTTTATCAGACAAACCAGAGGCACACATATATGCGTCACCAATGGTTTTAATTTTTTCGAGTTTGTACTGCGAAACGATGAAATCGAACGCCTTAAAGTACGTATCCAACTCAAAAACCAACTGTTCGGGGGAAAGTTGCTCGGAGATTTTAGTAAAATTATTAAAATCCGTGAACATGACAGAAGCATGTTCGTGTCTTTTGGGTTGTGCTTTGCCCGTGTTCTTGAGTTCCAATGCAATCGGCGCGGGCAAAATATTGAGTAATAATTCTTCAGAACGCTGTTTTTCGTCCTCAATTAGTTTGTTTTTCTCTAATAAAGCTTTTTTTTGTTTTTTATTTTCAAGGTACCGTTTTAAAATCAACGCCACCAAAACCAATGCAAATCCCAAAATTAATAACAAA
>JBDLWG010000226.1:0-19418 GCA_039804385.1 Bacteroidota bacterium | reverse complement strand
ACCAAACCATCGACAATCCTGTAAAAAAGACCCTGTTGATAATAGTTGTTTTTCACCAAATGCAAAAAATTGGCTCTATGTAAAGGCGTTCCAGCATACAATTTAAGGGTAATATCGCCTTCTTTGGTTTGTAAAGTGACGCGTTCCTCGCTTTCATATTGTTTGGCATAACGATTTAGAGTGGAAATCACTTGTTCCTGTGGTATTTCAAATTTTTTGGATTCACAACTGCTGAATAACAAACCTAAACCCAACAAGGTATTTTTAAATTTATTCATAATTTTATTTTTAATAATTTTTTAGAATCAAGAATAAAGGATGAATGGGTTTAATTTTTTTCATAAAAAATCAACCCATTCATCCTTCATTCTTATAATTCCTTCATTCCTGATTCAATAAGTTACCAATCGCCGCTTGCGCCACCGCCGCCTGTATCGCCACCGCCAAAGCCTCCAAAACCACCACTATCATCATCGGAACTACTGCTATTCCAGCCGCCACCACCATTGCCGCCACCAATGAAAATGGTTGGACCATTATCATCTGAATAATGTCGCTGCCGTGTCCCATATTGCCGATAATCATTAGAGTTGCGCCCTTTACGCATCATGTAAATAAATAATGCAATAAATAAAACAAGGAATAAACCAACAAAAATAAGTTCTTCGGTACTCATTGAATCATTTTGTTGTCCAAACTGTTCATTGACATATTCCCCATTCGCATGCTTAGAAATGCTTTGAACCGTTGCCAATAAACCATCATAATACGCCTGCTTTTTAAAATTAGGCACTAAATGACGGTCAATAATCCGTTTACAAATCATATCGGGCAAAACGCCTTCCATTCCATACCCTGTGGTAATATTAGCGCGCCGCCGATTTGGGTCAGTGGAAATCAGCACTAAAACACCATTATTTTTTTTCGTACCAATACCCCATTTGCGAAATAATTCGACTCCATAAGGTTCAATTTCGCTGCCATCTAAGCTCGGCAAGGTCACAACCGTAATCTGTGTAGTCGTACTATCGCTATAACGAACCAACGTACTTTCCAATAACTGCTGTTCTTGGGGAGTCATTAGATTGGAAAAATCATTCACCAAACGCGATGGAGACGGTTTTTCAGGTATCTTTTGCCCAAAACTCAAAGTCAAAATCAAACCTAAAATGTTTGTAATCAACCATTTGGAAGGCTGCATAGGTTGCGAAAAACGTAAAAAAATTAATTTCATATAAAAAAAGCATCCAGTTTTAAAAATATGGTTTGGCAATCATCTTGTGCAAAAGTAATAGTTTTAGGAGAATTAGCACAAAAGTTTTTTACATTTTTGTCTCACTTGGATGCTTTGGATGTTATCGTAAAAAATAAATTTAAATTATGTAAAAATATTGTTATGTGAACATAATGTTAATGATACGCTGTTACTTACAAATTAAATAAAATGTTATATTATAATTTAATTTAAAAAGTTTGATAAAAATGTGCATAAAAACGCTTAAAAGTTTGGTTTTATGAAAGGAAGCAGATATTTTTACCGCCGAATATTCATTCTATTCTTTCCACTATCAAACGAGATATTATCATGGGAATCAATGTATTAGACCTTTTAAAGGGTCAAATGGGCAACATGGTTGTCGAAAAAGCTGCACAGTACTTGGGCGAAGACGCAGGTGCAGCAGGTAAAGCGATGAGCGCAATTTTACCTTCTGTCCTTGGCGGCGTGATGAACCAAGCAACCAACATCAGTGGTGCGACCAACTTGTTGAACATGTTGAGCAATGGCGGACATGATGGCGGTATTTTTGGTAATTTAGGCTCTTTATTGGGTGGCGGTAGCGCAACTCAAGGTTTGGTCAATGCCGGTTCTGGCATTATTAAAGGTCTATTCGGCGATAAAGTAGGGGCGATAGTTGATTTCGTCGCTAAATTTGCAGGTATTAAAAGTAGTTCTGCTTCTTCTTTGTTGGGCATGGCTGCACCAATGGTGATGGGCATGATTGGCAAACAATCAGCGGGTTTGGGCGCGAGTGGTTTGATGAAATTGTTAGGTGGTCAATCGGATTTCGTCAAAGCAGCATTACCTGCTGGTATGGGAAGCGTTTTGGGTTTAGCGGGTCTGGGTAATATCGGTAGCATGGCAGAGTCCGCTATCAAAATGGGTACTTCAGCTACTACTAAAGCTACTGAAACGGTTTCACGCACAGCGAACCAAGTTGTAAACGAAGTTGAAAACAACACAGGTGGTTTCAACTGGTGGCCTTGGGCGTTATTATTAGGTGTTTCTGCGGGAGCCTTGTGGTTTGCGAAAAAAGGTTGTGCGCCTGCGCCTCCAAAAGTGGCAGTAGCTACACCTGCTATTCCTGCGGTGACAGCTCCTACGGCAGCGATTCCAACACCTGCTACGACGACACCTGCGGAACCAGCAAAACCAGTAGAAAAGAAATTGAAATTGGCAGATGGTTCCGAAATTACGGTTATGGGTGGTTCGTTTTTGGAAAAATTATATACAGAAGTGAGTAGCCCGTCTTCAAGCATTGGCTATAAAGTGACTTTTGATAATTTTAATTTCAAAACAGGGTCTGCGGTAGTGGAAGATGCGTCTAAAAAACAATTGGAAGATTTGTACCATATCATGAGTGCTTATCCAAAATTGGAAATCAAAGTAGATGGTTACACGGATAACAAAGGCGATGCTGCTAAAAACAAGAAATTGTCTGAAGACCGCGCTTTGGCTGTAAAAACCTATATGGTGGCTAAAAAAATTGATGCTAAACGGTTGGTTACAGCAGGTCATGGTGCCGAAAACCCTGTTGGCGATAACAATACAGAGGAAGGACGCGCTAAAAATCGCCGTATCGAATCCAGCATTACAAAAGATTAAGTTGAATGATTCGGCTTATGCCGAATTGATTCATTCATTTAGATTAAGGATTTTTAACATAATCATTTGACTCAAACTCCTTTCAAGGTCGATGCGTTAGCACGACTTTGAAAGGAGTTTGTTATTTTGGGAACTTAAAGTTATTTTAGAATGACTTCGGTTGCCCCATATCCGTATTTTTTATGATATTCGTTTTTATAAGATGCGACATAATCATTGCGGCGTAATCGAGCATGAATCGATTCGCGTAACCTTCCTTTGCCCAAACCGTGAATAATATAGACGCGCATAATGCCCATTTGAATCGATTGCGATAGATAGCGGTCAAAAGTGCGCAATTGAATATCTAAAATTTGAGTTACAGTCAAACTACTTGGATTATCGTGGAGCATTTCGATATGTAAATCAATATCCGTTCTAAAATCAGCAAATTTTTGGACATCGGGAACGGGTTCGACGTATTTTTTGACCAATTTGGGGTTGACCTTCAAATGGTCTGCGGTGTATTTTTTCAAATCATTGGGATTGGGTTCATTCGCGCTGCTTTCAAATTGGGCTAATAAAGGCAGAAGGACGATTTCCTTATTAAAAATGGTTGAAAATTGCTTTTTTTTGAAAAACAATTGTGGTTTTAACTTCATTTGTTTGACCACCGTTTCGCCAAGACCAGACGTATATAAAGGTTGTAAATCAAGATTGACATCGGGTAATTCATTTAAATCATCTTGTTTAAAATTACCAATCAATGCTACTTTCCCTGCATCCAATTTGGCTTGTTTTTCAACCTTTATTTTAGTTAAAACATTGATTTTCAACGAAAAAAAAAGATTGGTTTGCGTACCATTCAATAAAAAAATATCATAATGAGTCGTATCGCCAAATTTATCAAGGATGGCTTCAAAACCCAATTGCAAACCTTCTTTTGGGGCAAGATGCGCTGGTAAAGACGCGAGAAACGCATTTTTATCCTGAGTCGGTTGTGTTTTCAGGACAGGTTTACCTATAAAGTGTTGTAAAATCTGTTGTTGAGTGGTGTATGCCTCCACTCGCACAAGGTCTTCTTCCGAAGCAGGAATTTCCATATTCGACCCTTTCAACAAAACCATAACCATCCCATTACCGAGTTTGTCGGTAATAATCCCTTCTTCGGGCGCGTGTAAGAATTTGACCTTTGTGCCAATACCAAGTAACATTTTGTTTAAAATTAATAACAGGAAAATGAGGATTCGTTCGCTTTTCAAACTCATTTGAGTTTGAATCTGCAAAGGAACTGAAATTCTGACACAAATTAGTTAAAACGTAGGGGGATTTGGATTATACAGGTTCTATCCAAATCTAATCATCCTCATCGCTTTCTTTATCAATATCTTCTCCTTTGGATAATCGGTCAATTTCATCAAAAGTTAATTGAGTTGCTATCGAAATGCTATTGGTATCTATCTGCAATTCTAATAATGCTTTCGCCGTTTTAATTTGCCCCTGTCGGATACCTTTTTCAAGGGCTGTGTCTAAGGTGCTCATGGCATTTCGCCTATCTTCAATGAAGCGTTTATAGGCAGATTTATCATCAGCAGGCATATTTTGGTAATTTAATGCCACTTTTGCTTCCTTCATGCCTTTTGCCTTGAAGGAATCTTTGATTTCACTATTTTTCAAAAAATAAACCCATTCATCCAATGAATCGTATTGCACCTCTATCAACATCAATTCCCCTTTATTGCTTTTGACCAAAATATCGACCCGATTAAATTTGTCTTTTTCCGATTGTTGATTACTCTCGCTTTCTAACCGATTTTGAATCGTCAAGTCAAAACCCAATAATTCGGATAAAAAACCTTCTAAAACGCCAAAATTGTCTTTATGGCGCAATACTTTTTTGATTGCCCAATCAAAACTGATAAATGTTCTCTCTTTCATTGGATGGTGTATTTTAATTAAATAAATGCGTTCATATCACACCAACAAAGATAAGGTATTTTTGGTTGAAATACCCAAAAATTATTATTGAACCCTGCAAACAGGATTACAGTCTTGCAAATTTTGAAAAATGCTTCGTAGTTGGGAAATAAATTTCCCAACTACGAAGCATTTTTCAAAATCACCCCAAACGGTGCGTGCTGTTTCTACAACTAATGCTAATTTGCGCCATTGGTCTTCTTCTGTCAAGGCGTTACATGCGATGTACTCGAAAAACCGCATTGTGGACTCAAACAGTGGATTTTTGGGATTTAAAGAGTTGAAGCAAAATATAAATCATTGATAATCAATTAATTCGTATCGAATCAAGGTCGGCAAGGTTGCAACCTCGCCGACCTTTTGGATCGGTTATTTCAAGAAGTTATTCATTCAAACCCCAATCATAATTGGTATAACTGATTTTCGCCGTTTTATACACAGGGATTGTGGCATATTTATTCAAAAAAGCGATGACATTTCCAAAATCGGCAGCATACCAATTAAAAATATTAGATATTTTTATGGTATTGCCAGTCAATTGATTCTGTTGTGTTTTATTGATAAAAGCTCGGGTCAATTGGTCTAATTGCGTTTCGACATGGGCAGCCGTAAAAGCACGTTGATGAATCGGCGGACAGGATTTGGCAGCACAATTCAATCCAAAATGAATCCGTGCATCGCCCATAGGACGCAAAATTTGATTTTCAATTTCATTCAACGAATATTTTTTACCGCCTAAAAGATAGCGGCTCACTTCCCAAGGATTCCCTTTATCCAAATCTTTAATGCTTTTCAATGGATAATTATCTAATATCAACTTGACTGTCAACGCATTATAAGCATTGAGCCAAAAAGCCATTTTTTCAGACTTTGTTGCATTCGCCGCAGGCACATTGTTGGCTAATGATTGAATATAATTTTCTAATATAATTTTATCATTTTGCAAGTTTTTATAATTCATTTTCCCTTGTTTGGCATGCTTTTGTAATAGTTTATCCCATGTATCGTGTATCGGCACAGGAGTCGTATTCAAGGCAGGTAATGTCACGAATGTTGACGGCACACTCTGCAACCACCGACTCGCTGCGACTAAATTAATTTGGATGAAAATCACGACAAAAGCAAGTACAAATTGTTCTTTTTTCATTATTGGATTTTTTTTATCATTTTTTTTAGGCATTCCAGTCACTTTTGGTAACTTTACATCTTATTAACATTAGTACATTTTTATAACTCCATTTATTTTTTAAATTAAAACTTTTCATTCATGCACAGGAAAACCTCAACAATGATTCAGCGATGTCTGCCCCTCTATTTTGTAGCAGTCGTTTACACCAGTGCGCAAGCGCAGAGTGGAACTCCTGCTGTCGATAACGCAGCAAAAACAACCGATGCCATCACAGTGGATACGGCAATGAAAAAAATGCCAGACCCGTATTTTCAAAAACCCCATTTGGCAGTGGGATTCAGTGTAGGTAGTAACGCCCTTTTGGGGGTAGATGTTGCTTACAGTATCACGCCCAAATGGGGCATTAAGCTCGGATACAATTATTTAGATTTGACGTATGCCGACTTAACCCCCATTTTGAAAGCCGCCAATTTGCCGCCAGAATTGAAAGGCGAAGTGATTATTTCACAAAGTCATTTGGCTTTGACCGCAGAATTTACACCTACTGCTTCTAAACTATTTAGAGTGGCTGTTGGAGGTGTTTATTTTATGAAAAACCAACTGGAAGGAACGATTAAATACGCTTCGGGCTTCCAACTCAACCAAATGAATTTCGACGCTTCTGAAATGGGTTACATGAAAGGAACTTATACGACATCATCCAGTATCGCACCGTATATCGGTCTGGGTTTGGGGCGTACCGTTCCTAAAAAACGCATTGGTTTGAGTGTTGAAGTGGGTGGTATTTACAAAGGCGAACCCCAAATCAAGATTGAGGCAGCTGGACTTTTGAAAGGCAATGTCGAAAATGAAGCGATTTTAAATCGCAATTTCAAACCATTACAATGGCATCCTGTTGCCAATGTACGTTTGGCTATCAAACTCAATTAATTCACAAACGGTTATGAACCCAAAAAAATCAATTTTTTTTAGTATGAAAAACATATTGAATTTCAAAAGTTTATCTATTTTAATGGCGATTGCTACGGCTTTCGCAATTACACAGGCTTGCGTTACCAAAGACGACTTGACCAAAGATTTTTCGCTCAGAATTGACTTAGACCTTATCAAAGTGCCTATGTCGCTTCAAATTATTGATGGCAATTTTGCATCAGGCATGAGTCCAAAGGATGTAACGATTGAATTAGTCGGTCCCGATAAAGATAAATTTTACTCGACCATGGGCGAGAAAAAAATTGTGGTAACGGAAGGTTTTGTGGATTTAGCGGTTCGCAAAACAGACGCTCCTACCCCTCAAAAACCATTGAAATTAACGGTTATTGCAAGAGCTCCAGGCTATTTGAGAACGATTAAGACCTTCACATTGACTTCTACGGACAAAACGCAGTTTGAAGCAATGAGTATGGTCAATTTAACCAATCCGCCCGCAGGCGTTACGGTCAAAAAAGGAACGGTTACAGTCGGTGCAAATGGGGCGGTTGCTACGACTTTGGCAACTTCGCCTACCACTTCACGAGAAGGGGTGAGTGTAGAGATTCCAGCAGGAACGTTGTTCAAAGATAAAGATGGCAATGTGCTGACAGGAACGGTGGAAGCTACAATGGTTCATTTTGATAATCAAGACCCTGCTTCTTTGGCAGCTTTTCCGGGAGGACTTTTCGTTAATAGTTCAAAGGATGTAACAGGTGTCAATATTGGTTCAGGTCAGTTTACGACTATGGGTTTATTGTCTTTGGACATGACCGTTGGCGGTAAAGAGGTAAAAGGCTTTTCGGGTACAGGCGTTAAAGTCGCTATGGAATTGAATGAAACGTCTATTAATCCAGAAAAAGGAAGAGCGATAGCCGTAGGCGATAGTTTGCCTGTTTGGAGTTTGGACGAAACGGATAATAGTTGGGTCAAAGAAAAAGTGGGTGTCGTTACAGGCACAGCGACCAATATGAAATTGTCTTATGACCAAAATCACTTATCTTTTTGGAATTTAGACTATTTTTACGGTCCGAATTGTTGGCAATCAGGTACCGTAACCGTAGCAGGTGTTGCAGTACCGGGTAATTATTATGTGGAAGTCGTGAATGCTAGTACAAATCAGATTTTAAAATCATTGTATATGTATTTAGCAAACGGTGAGACGCTTAACTTTTACAATGCGCCATCTGGTTTGAATTACTATTTTCGGGTGAATACAGGTTATTATTATTACTGTCCAGGTACGATTTTAGGAACCAGTACGCAATTCCAATTGTGTGCTGGCAATGCGACAGCGAATTTTAATAATTTTACAGTCGGTGGTTCGTCAGCAACTTTGACAACGAAAGCTACTGCCGTAGCAACTTGTACTGGTAAACCGTATGTCCGTTTATCGCCAAGCATGACCGTGTATTATAAGGAAGCCAATAGTCCATGTGCTTATTGGTTGTATGGCGGTTCGATGGTGAGTGGGAATTACGTCAGTACATCTTTTAAACCTGGTAAAACCTATGATATTATGGTTATTTTAGGTTGGTTCCCAGTTCAATTTAAAAGAACGATTCCTGCAACGGCTTCTGGGACGTATCAACTTGATTTTAATTTGGAGATGCCAAGTACCATGTGCGCTTATTTCTAAAAATTATTTTAACAGATAGTTTGTTGTTAAATTTAAAACTGCTCTCAAATGATACTTCATTTAGGGCAGTTTTTATTTTAAACAATATACGATTTTATACAAATTATTTTGTATTTTTGGAAAATAGAATATTTGTAATTTTATTATAAAATGCCATAAGCTGCTATGAATATGTTTTTTAAATAAGTTATTCATTTTTTTTATGAGTTAAATTTGGGCATGTAAAAATTGAAAAAAAGCCTATTTACATAATACGATTTTCAATTTTATGAATTATTATAATAATTCGTTTAAAAAAAAAGATTTGAATTACGCATGTGTATCATTTTGTATCAATGAAATTTTGTTTTGTTAAATTTTGTATCAATAAAATTAAATTTTGACAATTGTTAAAATCCATCCTATCTTTGCACTATCAGAACTGAAACAATCATAGTTAACCAAACAAAAAAGAAAAAATAAATTCTTTTTTACTATTTTTTTCACAACAAAACCCCGTATTGAATGAGAAAATTATTCCTCTCAACGCTGCTTATAGCAGCTTCATTGAGCAGCATGACTTATGCTCAAACCACTATCGCAGATTGTACTGCGCCAAAATTAGATGACCAATCATTCAGTACCACAGCGAACTCCGTGTCTGTCGTATGGAGTGGTTCTAATGACGATGAAGGTTGCCGCCTTTGTTACAAAGTAGAGTGGAAAGCGAAAAGCGAAACGAATTGGAGCAAAGCCAAAAGTTGCTTGACGTATGCTAAAAGACAAGTTATCAATGGTTTAACTCCTGCAACCGATTATGACACCCGTATTTCGGTGAAATGTTGCAATGGAAAGTTGATTACAGGGAACACCATTTGTTTGAGAACAACAAGCAGTTTGTGTAACATGGGTGCTTACGAACCAAACAACAAGGTAGAAGAAGCAAAAGCAATTCCGAACAGTGGTACTATTTTCGCAGCTATTGAACGCCGCCCTGATGAAGATTGGTACAAATTCAAATTAGTGAATGAAAGTGCAATTATCACTTTGGCGAATGTTTTGTCTTCAAATGCCTATAACGTAGAAGTGTTTGATGCTTGGAAACGTCCTCTAAGTTTAGTACCTATACTTAATGTACCTTGTACATCAACCGCTGGATTTGGAAATGATAAAGTGGTTACAGTAACTATGCCAGCAGGTACTCCTGCAAAAGATTTTTATATCAAAGTATCAGCAACCGTTTTTGCAGGAAATTATAATCCGATGTGGTGTTATGCTTTACGCATCAGCCAATCTGGTAAAGCCTTATTGAGCAAAGATGTTGATAATGAATTAGTTGCAAACAACATTGAAGTATTTCCAAACCCAGTGAATGACCAATTGAGCATCAATTTGGGCGATGTTGAAACAGCAAGTGAAGCAACTATCAATATCTTGGATGCAATGGGCAGAGTAGTGATGGCATCTCAAAAAGCGGTTGAAGCAGGCGAAAGCATTTTAAATTTGAATGTGAGTGAATTGAATAACGGGTTACATTTCGTAGCGATTCGCTTAAATGACGGCGAAGTTGTGACGCGCAAAATTTTAGTGGCGCACGAAAAATAATCTTTTGCATTTTGCGTTCTGAACGCTACACGAAAGGGTATCAATCTTCCAAAAGAAGCATTGATACCCTTTTTTCGCATTGTGTTTTCTTTAACAATTGAAAAAATGTTAAATATGAATTACAATTATTGAAAAGCGTACCTTTGTTTTCTCAACCATTTTCATCAATTCAGCACATTTTTTGATACTCAAAAATGTCGTTTAAAAAAAATCTTAAAAACTCAACCCTATTTGAATGTCTATAAAATCAAGATGGGCTGCATTCCGCACCGCTTCCCCGCTTACAGCGCGCCTAACGAAATGGGCAGCATATCTATTTTCCTTTGTTTTCATCATTTATTGCATTTTTTTGTTGGGTTTTTTTGGAAAAATCCCTTCTGCCAAACAATTGCGCGAAATGCAATCGTTGAATGCGTCTGAAATTTACACTTCGGACGGCGTTTTGATAGGTCGTTTCTATCGAGAAAATCGAACGAATATTCAATTCGATGCCTTGCCTAAAAATTTGGTGGATATGTTAGTTGCCGTTGAAGATGAACGGTATTGGGAACATGACGGCGTAGATTTACGGGCAATGGCGCGGGTTTTGGTGCGCACGATTATCAGTCGAGATGAATCGGGCGGCGGCGGTAGTACGTTGAGTATGCAATTGGCAAAAAATCTTTACAAACGCAAACATTATAGGATAGGCAGCACCGCGATTGCCAAAATACGAGAAATGTTGATTGCCCGCCGTTTGGAAGTGGCGTTTGATAAAAAAGCACTTTTGGCTTTTTATTTAAATACCGTTCCGTTTGGCAACAATGCTTTTGGAATCCAAGTGGCTTCCAATCGCTTTTTCAATAAAGCACCGATTGATTTGAAATTGGAAGAAATGGCGGTTTTGGTAGGGATGTTGAAAGCCAATACGACCTATAATCCGCGCAAAAACAAGGACAAAAGTAGAGAACGCCGCAATTTAGTCTTGCAATTGATGGTTAAAAACAATCATTTAGAACAAAAACCTTGCGATTCCATCAAAACCTTGCCGATTACCTTGCAATTCAATCCCAAACATGAGTTATCAGGTTTAGCCGTTTATTTTCGAGAATATTTGAAAAAAGAATTGAATGAATTATTAAAACAATATCCAAAACCTGATGGAGAACTTTGGGATGTGTATCGAGATGGTTTAAAAGTTTATACGACGTTGGATTCTAAAATGCAGCAATACGCTGAAGACGCTGCCGCCGAACACATGCAAGCCTTACAAGTTTCTTTTGACAATCATTGGCAAGGCGGCAAACCTTGGGGCGATGATAAACTCATTGAAGATGCCATGAAACGGTCTCCGCGTTGGCGCGAAATGAAAGATGATGGCATTTCAGAAGCCAAAATTAGACGGTCTTTTAATACCAAAACGCCGATTACACTCTTTACTTGGGAAGGCGAAGATGAACGCATGATGACTCCCTTGGATTCGCTTCGCTATTATTACTCGTTATTGAGTACCGGATTTATGGCAATGGAGGCGAAAACAGGGATGATACGCGCTTGGGTCGGTGGCAATAATTATAATTTTTTACAATATGACCATGTGCGTTCTAAACGCCAAGTCGGTTCTACCTTTAAACCGATTTTATACGCTAAAGCCTTGCAAAAAGGGATTGCGCCTTGTGATTATATTCCGAATGTCTTGCGCAGTTATGGGGAATGGACTCCGCACAATGCCGATAATCGGTACGGCGGCGCGTATTCCATGGAAGGGGCGTTGACAAACTCTGTCAATACGATTTCCGTTTCGTTGATTATGAAAACAGGCGTTGCTTCGGTGATTGATTTTGCACACGAATTGGGGATTACAGCCGATATTCCCAAATATGCAACGATTGCTTTAGGGGCAGTGGATATTTCTTTGTACGACATGGTTCGCGCTTATGCGACGTTTCCAAGACGGGGCATGAAAGTCGAGCCGCTTGCAGTGGTCAAAATCATGACGCGAGACGGTAAAGTAATTGTCGATTTTTCTAAATTCGACCCGTTGAAACAACAACGCGTTTTGGAGGAAGACCATGCGGATATGATGGTAAAAATGATGCGTTCCGTTGTAGATGACGGTACAGCATCCCGTTTGAAATACAAATATGGCATTAATACCGATATTGCAGGCAAAACAGGGACGACTCAATCCCATGCAGACGGTTGGTTTGTAGGTTATACACCGAATTTAGTGTTTGGTGCATGGGTTGGCGGCGAAAGTCCTGCGGTGCATTTTCGAGATTTGAAATTGGGTCAAGGTGCGAATACAGCCTTGCCCATTTGCGGCTTATTTTTGCAAAAATTGTATGCAGACCCTATTTATCAAGCCTTGAAACAGGAGAAATTTGCACAACCAGCAGCATGGGTAGTGGATTCGATGGCTTGCGACCATAAATCGTATAGCGAATGGGAAATTGCAACGATGGATTCATTGCGTCAATTGGATTCTACCAATCAAGTAGATAGTATTTTGGTAACACAACCGATTGTGAAACCGCCTGTAATGGATACAGCGCGTAAAACAATGCCCAAAGTGCCGCCTGTGGGCAATCCATCTGTGCCAGCAACGGGTAATATATCGCCGCCGAAAGTAAATCCTGCCAATCCATCGTTGCCACCACCGCCCGTAAAAGTGCAAGGAACAACGCCCTCAGTGGCAAAACCTGCTGTACCGCCGCCAGGATTATCACCTGCGCCGCGCATGAGCAGCAATAAAGATGGGATTTTAGTGAAGCCAGGAGAGCGAAAAACACCCAATTAATAATTTTTTAAAAAAAGTAAAAAAAAGTAAAAAACAATAAAAACGTTTTTTACTTTTGTCCCACTCATGTAATGGAACCAAATAAAGCATACAAACTTTTTTTAATCAACTAAAAATTTGGCTTATGTTTAAAGAATTTAAAGAATTTGCCATGAAAGGCAACCTGATTGATATGGCTGTCGGTTTAGTCATGGGAGCAGGTTTTGGCAAAGTGGCAGCAGCTTTCACCGATGGACTAATTATGCCAATGGTGGGTATGCTCATTGGGGGCGTAGATTTCAAAAATTTGAAATTCGTCCTCAAAGAGAAAGGCATGGATGGCAAAACAGAGATTCCAGAAGTCGCTATCAAATATGGCGAATTTGCGAATGCTTGTGTTGACTTCTTAATTGTTGCTTTCGTCATGTATTTGGTCGTGAAAGCCGTCAATGCAGCACGGAAAGATACCGTATTGGCTCCACCACCGCCGTCTCCACAAGAAGTTTTATTGACAGAAATCAGAGACGCTTTGAAAAAACAACGTTAAATTACATCATTTGTACTTAAATGAAAGCATAACTTGCCGCAAGTCTCCAACTTGTGGCAAGTTTGTTTTACCCATAAAGGTTACAACCCAACTTTAAGTCGTCTAATGCAATGCAATCATTTTTCACAACTTTAAAACCAAGACCACAATGTCAAAATATTATTTTTTTGCATTAGTAACGGTATTGTTCGCGTGTAAAGGCAAATCAACATCCCATGCACCTTCAGCAACGGCTGTTGCGTTTAAAGCACCCGTTACCCCTTTCAAAAAGGTGGGCGAAACGGTCTCACTTGCCTCTTTCGTGCCATCGACTTATAAAATAAAGGCTTCTGCCAAAGCAGATTTAAATCGAGATAGTATTGAAGATGTCGTTTTAGTCTTGGAGCATAGAGCGTTGACTTATGCAGACCAATGTAGGCGCGTCTATATTTTGACGGGTTTGCCCAATAGCAATGACTATAAAATTGCGGATGCGGGTGAAAAAGTAGGTTTATGTATGGAATGTGGCGGTGCGACAGGTGGAGACCCGTTTAATGGATTGAGTGCGGGCAATGGCAAATTTACCATTGAGCAAGAAGGCGGCAGTAAGGAACGCTGGAATTTCGATATTACCTTTGAATATGATGCGACAGTGCAAAAATGGTTCTTAGAAAAAGTCGTCAGCTCTAAAAATAAAATGAATAAACAAACCACTAAAACAACGATCGATTTGGGCAAAGTTGCCTTAGCCGATTATGATGTGGATCGCGATAAATAATTTGAATTATTGTACAAATAGATGTACGGATTTTCACGGATGATTACGGATTGGTACGGATTTTTTCAAAAAATCCGTACCAATCCGTAATCATCCGTGAAAATCCGTACATCCATACATTCCCTTATTGAGTCGGCTTATTATACATAGCAAAATTGCTTAATTTCATGCGTTGCAACCAATGACAAAAGGAAACCCGCAAAACCCCCAAACCATACTGCGAACTCCGAACAAAATTAATCGAAGACGCTTCTTCAAAATATTTAGTTGGACAAGTCACTTCCGCAATGTCGAAACCTGCATAAATGATTTGTGACAACATTTCATTGTCAAAAACAAAGTCATCTGAATTTTGATTATAATCAATGCCTTCCAAAACCGATTTGGAAAACGCCCGATATCCCGTATGATATTCCGATAATTTATAATTAACCAATAAATTTTGCGTCATCGTCAAAAAACGATTTGCAATATATTTGTATAACGGCATCCCGCCCCGCAATGCCCCTTTTCCCAAAATTCGAGACCCTAAAACCACAGGATACAGCTCATCTCCAATGATATTGACCATCGCAGGTATCAATTTGGGCGTATATTGGTAATCAGGATGCAGCATGATGATAATATCGCCACCCAATTCCAATGCTCGATTGTAAAGTGATTTTTGATTACCACCATATCCTTTATTTTTTTCATGGACGATGACGTGATGAATCCCAATCTTCCGCGCCAAATCTTTGGTTTGGTCTCGACTCGCATCATCACATAAAATTACCTCATCCACTAAGGGAAAAGGAATTTCTGCATACGTTTTTTCCAATGTTTTCGCCGCATTATAGGCGGGCATGACGACAATTACTTTTTTTCCTTGATACATTATAAATTGATTATCAATTATTTGTAATGTTGAGACGATTTTTGATTTGAATTATGGTGCAATTTTAAGCATAAATTAGCAAAAAGCAAAGATAAAAAAAATGCGTCAATCTGAATAGATTGACGCATTTTAGACAGCGTAATTTTACGAACCAATTTATTCTACCACAGGAAACGTTGCTAATAAGATGGTTTCATCGTGTTGAGACCTATCTAAACCTTCCAATTCTTCTCCTTCTTCGACCCGCAAAGGCGTTATCAAATCGGTCAATTTAAACAATAAGTATGAGCCACCAAAGGTAAAAATAAAAACAACTACCAATGCCAATAAGTGCATGGTCATCAAATGCGTTCCACCGTATATCAATCCTAATTTCCCACCCGTTTCTGTTGAAAATACAGCAGTCAACAACATACCTACGATACCGCCGACTCCATGACATGGGAAAACGTCTAAGGTATCATCCAAACCGGTTTTGTGAAACCAAACAACGACTTGATTGCTCGTCAAGGCTGCCATAAAGCCAATAAATAAACTCGGTCCGTAATTGACATAACCCGCAGCAGGTGTTATAGCGACCAAACCAACGACTGCACCGATACATGCACCTAAGGCAGATGGCTTTTTGCCGCGCATTACATCTATCATAATCCAAGCAATTGCCGCTACCGCAGATGCCAAATTGGTATTGACGAAGGCTTTAACCGCTTGTTGATTCGCGCCCAAAGCAGAACCTGCATTGAAACCAAACCAGCCAAACCACAATAAACCTGTTCCTAAAATCACAAAAGGGATATTCACAGGAACATTCGTTGCGCCTTCTTCAACGACTTTACGCTTACCAAGAACCATAGAACCTGCCAACGCTGCACAACCTGCTGCAATATGAACTACCGTACCACCTGCAAAATCCAAAACCTCCCATTTTGCCAAAATACCATCAGGATGCCAAGCCATATGTGCCAAAGGACAGTAAATTAAGAGGCAAAATAAATTTACAAAAACAATATATCCCCAAAAACGCACCCGTTCTGCGAAAGAGCCTGTAATCAACGCGGGCGTAATGACTGCAAATTTTAATTGAAATGCCGCAAAAAGGACAAAGGGCAAACCTGTTGCAATGGTTTTATGCGCTGCCGTTCCGACATTATTGAACATGAAATAAGTCGTCGGATTGCCTACAAGCCCAAAACCACCTAAATCATCTCCAAAAGCTAAACTGAATCCGACCACATACCATAACAAACTTACCACGCCAAGACAGATGAAACTTTGCAACATGGTCGAAATAATATTTTTCGGAGAAACCATTCCACCGTAGAAAAAGGCGAGACCAGGAGTCATCAACAAAACCAAACTGGTTGCGACTAACATCCAAGCCATATCGCCTGTATTGAAAACGGTGTCTGTTGTCGGGAAAGAAGATGGATAAATCGCAGCAATAGCGCAAATGACCATCAAAACAGCGAATGCGACACTTGCCATGTGGCGATTGTTAATTATTCTTGTCATGTCAAAACGATTAATTGGTTCTTAGTTTAAAATTTTTCTGCTTTGCAACACATTCATTGCATTTGATAGTGTAAAATTAAAACGAATTGACCGTTCTCGCAATAGGCAAGTTAATGCTAATTGTATTCAAAATGAACATTGAACATATTGCATTTTTCAAAAAATATTATTCTGATAAAGTGTATTTTTTTAAAATATTAGTATTATATCGCAAATTTAGAAATTTTAATATTTAAACTAACTACTTAGCCAATGCAATCAATTGTTTCACCGTATTCCAGTTGTGTGTTGTCGCTTTGACTTTTAATTTATTTTCAAAAAAGGAATGGGATAATTTCGTTTTGCCGTAATCACACGTATATATATACTTTGCGTCGGGTGGTTTTGGGATACAATAGATTTACGGATTCAACGGATTTTCACGGATTCGGACGGATTTCTTTGAACCCCAATAAAAAATCCGTCTGAATCCGTGAAAATCCGTTGAATCCGTCCATCCATTATATCTCAAAACCATCGTGCGTAAAGTATATACGCTTCTTTTCCAAAAATCACCAATTGCCACTTTGGATGTAGGTCACGATTTCTTTGAAACCGCATTCTTCATACAGCCTTTTCAAATCCGCCATCCGAATTTTGCGGTGTGCGCCGACATTGATGCCCCTCAACATAGAAATATAGGTTCCCATAAATAATTGTTTTAATTTAAATGCAAAATTGCATTCATTTGGAGGTTTTTGCTCGTTTTAATATCGAAATTTTACAATTTACAACAAATATTTACCTAACAATTGTTAAAAAAATGTAATTTTAGGCGTTCAAATCGTCACGTTAACATTTTCTTAAGATTATATAATCGAGCAACAACTTATGGAAGACAATAGCAATAAGAATTTCGGACTTTCGCGGGCGAGTTTTGACGAAATGCGGGAAAAACTCAAAGCGGGAGACGAATCATTGTTTGAGCGCGTATTTGTCAAACATTTTAATGATTGTCGGCGGTATCTCGTCACGCAATGCAGCGCGTCGCCTGATGATGCCTACGACATCACCGTAGAAACGTTGATTCGTTTCAGACAGGCTTTAATAGAGGATAAAATTGGATATGATAATTTGCGTTTTTTATTTACGCAAATGGCTAAACAAATTTATTTGAAATGGCTGCAACAAGGGAAACGGTTGCCGACTTCCCCTATCGATAATCAAGCGGATGACCGTATCGAAACCGATGAAATGATGTTTGATGACGAAACACTTGGATTATTGGATACAGCTTGGCAGAAATTGGGTGAAAAATGCAAAGAGTTATTAAAAACGCATTACTACGATGGTGTTCAGTTGAAAAAAATTAGTGAATCCATTCAACAGAGTGAAGAAGCCGTCCGAAAACGAAAAGAACGTTGCATGAGAACGTTGAAAGAGCAATTCTTTGAATTGTATAAATTACATCAATAACGGTGCGATTTTTTAAAGAGAAATCCCCCCATTAATACATCAAACCATTCACAAATCTTTGTCTTACAATGAAATCCGTATTGAAAAAGTATTTAAATGATGAATTAACACCCATTCGAGCAGAGCGTTTAGAGCAGCAAATGTTGACCCAACTCTTGGATAAAAAACAAAAACAGAGGTGGGAGCAATTGCTATCAGAAGAAGGTATTGAGCGACATTCGCTCCCCTCTAATAACGCTGATATAGTGAAAACCGCCCCTAAAACCGCTACAATTGTCGCGCTCAACCCGCGTCCAATGTTGTGGAAACGAACCGCGCAAGCGGCAGTAGGTGCTTTTTTGGTGTTGGGCAGTTGGTTTTTAATGCGCCCTGCGTCCAATCAGCATCAGAATCAAGGTTCGTCGATTGACCAATACGCCTTGGAGATGCAGCAGACGATTCAAACGCCCGAAACGCGCATGGGTAATGCCAATCCTGCGGATGCTGTTTGGAAAAATGCGAAAGCGGCTTATGATGCGAAAGCCTATGAGCAAGCTGGTGATTTATTGGAAGGCTTGTCTAAATCGGGCAAGGCGAGTGCTGAAAATCAATATTATTTGGGTTTAGCGCGTTTTTTCCAAACAAAACCGAATTATGATGCCGCTATTACAGCATTTTTGGCATCTAAACAAGCAGGTTGGGTTGGAGAAGATGAGATTACTTGGTTGCTAAGTTTGGCTTATGCAAAAAAAGGTGACAATGTGAATGCCCAAAAAGCATTAGAAATTTTAGTCCAAAAAAATGGTTACAAAGCGAAAGAAGCGCGTCTTTTGTTGAAAAAGTAGGCGACATTCGTTTCAGAAATGAAAATTTAAAAATAAATTGTTTTAAATAAATTAAAATAAGTAGTTAAATTAAATTAAACGCACAAAACTTGCGTCAAGTTTAAAACTTGACGCAAGTTTTGTGCGCTGATTTTCAATTATTTGCATTTTGATAGCTTACTTTATTTTTTTATTTAAAACAATTTATTTTTAAATTTTCATTCCCGAAGCTAAACCCAAATTTCGCCTTTAAAAACTTGCTTCGCCGCCCCACAAAGCCAAATGGAGGAATAACCGCCCCCAATATTCGGGTGAAAACGCACTTTTAAATTGCCGCCTTTGGTAAAAATATCGGTTTCGGTTTTGCGCCCCTGCCGCAAATAACTCGCAATCGCTGCTGCTGTCACGCCCGTACCACAAGAATAGGTTTCAGCCTCTACGCCGCGTTCATAGGTTGCAACCTGAATTCCATTCGATTGCATTTCCACAAAATTAACATTGATGCCTTCTTTGCGAAAACGGTCGGAATAACGGATTTCGCGCCCATT
>JBDLWG010000225.1:0-9948 GCA_039804385.1 Bacteroidota bacterium | reverse complement strand
AAAGCAATCGTTCCCGCATTTGCGGAGATGATTGAAACAGCGAAAATCGACATCAATCCGTTTCAACCGCGTAAAACGTTTGAACAAACGGCTTTGACCGCATTGAGCGAATCGTTGAAATTGCATGGGGTGATTCAACCGATTACGGTTCGGCGATTGAGTCAGGATGCGTATCAATTGATTTCGGGCGAAAGGCGGTTGCGGGCGGCGCAATTAGCGGGTTTGACGGTCGTACCTGCGTATATTCGCACGGCGGATGATACGCAAATGTTGGAAATGGCGATTATTGAAAATATTCAACGAGAGGATTTAAACCCGATTGAGGAGGCTTGGAGTTATAAAGCGTTGATGGATAAATGCGGTTTGCGGCAAGAAGATGTCGCAGAACGAGTGCAAAAAGGGCGTTCTACCGTGACGAATTTATTAGGACTTTTGACCCTGCCGCCCGATATGCAAACGGCTTTGAAAAATAAAACGCTGACGCTCGGACATGGCAAATTATTGACAGGTATCAAAGATTTGGCTTTACAAAGTGTTGTTTTTAAACAAATTATAGATAAACAATTATCGGTACGTGATGCTGAAAATTTGATTGCTCAATACGTAGAACGAAAAAAAGTAAAAGTCGAAAACCCCAATGCCGCCCAAAACGCACCGAATCGAGTGGTACAAGACACGTTAAGTGCTTTTTTTGGGTCTAAAGTGGATGTGAAACGCGATGCAAATGGAAAAGGTTTTATTACGATTAAGTTTAATAATGACCATGATTTAAATCACATTTTGGATGCAGTTGAGGAACGAAAAGATAAATCTTAAAGGTGGATTATCTGGATTTATTGGATTATCTGGATTGTATTCCAATCCAGATAATCCAATAAATTCAGATGATCCACCTTTAAAAATATTACTATTAAACGTTTTATGAATGTGTAAAAAAAACATACCAATTACAATAGCCATACAATTCGGTTTCATCTGTTGTTTAATGGCTCAAAAACCAGTGGCACAAGGCGCACCCATTTCAACGAATGGAACAACGATTGCAACCATTCCTGTAAAATTAGACACGGTTAAGGCAAAAAAATCGGATTTTCCAAACCCGAAAACGGCTTTACTTTGGTCGATTGCGCCCTCTGGTGGACAATTTTATAATCAAAAATATTGGTATTTCAAAGTGCCACTTGCTTTGGGCGGTTACGGTTTTGGCATCGAACGGATTGTTTCAAATGGAAAAGCCTATCGCAATCTTCAAGATGCGTATGTTGCCTTTGTGAATCCAACAGATGGCAGACCAGTGATTTCATATGATGCCGAATTTAAAAAGCAGCAACGCGATAAAGCCTTCAAAGCCTATCAACAATCTTGGATTTTTACCACGATTTGGCATCTTGTCTGTGCAGCGGAGGCGTTTACGGCAGCCCATTTAGCCCATTTTGACGTGAATGAAGATTTAAGTTGGCAGATTCGGCGCGGTATGGAGTTGACTCCTGCGTGTACGGCAAACGGTTTTGGCATCCAATTAAAATTTTAAAATCATTAATTACAACAACCTTTGGAGGTTTTGAAACCCTCCAAAGGTTTGATAATCAATATTTTATAAAAAAATTTAAAATAGCAATTATTTAAAAGCAACTTCTTATGACGCGTACCCAATTAGTCGAACAAATCTTTTTAAAAAAATCGTATCTTTGTATTGGTTTAGATACCGATTTGCAGAAAATACCCAAACATTTGCTGCAAGCGGATGACCCCATTTTTGAATTTAATCGCCAAATCATTGACGCAACCCATGATTTATGCGTTTCTTATAAACCCAATCTTGCTTTTTATGAATCTTTGGGCATCAAAGGTTGGCAGGCGTTGGAAAAAACAATGGATTATATTTCTAAAAAACATTTTACGATTGCCGATGCCAAACGCGGTGATATTGGCAATACGTCTAAAATGTATGCTAAAGCCTTTTTTGAAACCTTTGATTTTGATGCGGTGACGGTTGCCCCGTACATGGGCGCGGATTCGGTGACTCCTTTTTTGGAATTTAAAAATAAATGGGTGATTTTATTGGCTTTGACTTCCAATCAAGGCTCCAAAGATTTCCAATTGCATCATCAATTGTATGAAGAAGTGTTGCGAAAAGCGCAAAATTGGGGAACGATTGATAATTTAATGTTTGTCGTAGGCGCGACGCACCCACATCAATTTGAATCGATTCGCAAAATCGTACCGAATCATTTTTTGTTAGTCCCAGGCGTTGGCGCACAAGGTGGTGATTTAGAACAACTTACGCATTTTGGAAAAAATGAACAAGTTGGTTTATTAGTCAATTCATCGCGAGCGATTTTGTATGCGGGCAATGGTAAAGATTTTGCCGAAAAAGCCAGAGCAGAAGCCTTAAAAGTACAGCAATCTATGGCGCAATTACTTTTAAGTAACGTGAATCAAGTTTGAAACGCGGTCCATTACCCATCGCCTAACGATAGACCATCTGCTATTTTAATACTTTTATCTTCAAAAATTTCTTTTATCAGATTGGACAAAATTATTCAAAAACGAAATTGCGCCTTTTTAAAAAAAGACGCAATTTTTATCTATTTTTATTTTTTCGCTTTTTTGACTTTCTCTTTTTTATCAAATGCGCCTGGCACTTCGACCGTAATGAGTGCTTTGACTTCTTCTAAGGTCAAAAGCGCAGCTTCTTCATTCGTCATTTTTTTACTATCCTTTTTGAGGGTAATTTTACTTTTGCCAAACCGAATGAATGGTCCCCATTGTCCATTTTCCACTGTAATTTTCTCTTTTTCCCAATTATGGATAAATCGATTCGCTTCTTTTTCCGTTTTCGCCTCTAATAATTCTACGACTTGCGGATAGGTCAAGGTTTCAATATTATATTTTCTTGGAATATTGATAAACATATCGTCCCACTTGATAAACGGACCAAACCGCCCCACTCCTTTCGTCACGCCCTTGTCTTGGTACATGAAAACAGGTGCTTCAGCCTGTTGCTTTTCAGCAATATATTTCAAAGCATCTTCAAGTGTAACTGCAAGTGGGTCAGCACCTTTTGGCAAAGAAACCACCAGTTTATCAAATCGAACATACGGTCCATATGGGCCCGCCGATACAACAATTTCTTGCCCTTCATGCGTTCCCAATCGTTTCGGCAAATCAAATAATTTCAACACTTCTTCCAAATCAATGGTTTCCAACGATTGACCTGGTTTCAAATTCGCATATTGCGGTTTTTCCTTTTCTGCCAATTCATCGCCTGTGCCAATCTGCGCCACAGGCCCAAATTTGCCCAACCGCACCAAAACCGTTCGACCCGATTTCACATCTTTACCCAAAACGCGCTCGCCACTCACCCGTTCTGCATCCGTTTTCGTGCGTTCCACATCGGCATGAAACGGCGTGTAAAAATGCTCAATCATATTCGTCCACTTATTTTTACCTTCTGCAATATTATCAAATTCCTTTTCTACGCCTGCGGTAAAACCATAATTCATCACTTTTTCAAAATGCTTATCTAAAAAATCCACGACCAACAAACCCATATCGGTTGGCACTAAATGATTTTTAATCGCCCCTACTTTTTCCTGCCCTTGTGAAGCCACGATTTTGCCTACTTTATCCAAAGTCAAGATTTGAAAAGCCCGTAAAGTGCCTTCTCGCGTTTCTTTGACCACATAACCGCGATTTTCCTCCATAATTTTCGTAATTGTCGGCGCGTAAGTCGAAGGGCGACCAATCCCGCGTTCTTCCAACTCCTTGACCAAAGCCGCTTCCGTAAAACGCGCAGGTGGGCGCGTAAACTTTTCGGTTGCCGTCATAAAATTAAAATCCAAGATTTGCCCCACTTTCAACGGCGGCAACATCCCTTTTGTATCTTCATCTTCTTCATCTTTCGACTCCAAATACACTTTCAAAAAGCCATCAAATTGAATCACTTCGCCTTCTGCCACCAATTTAGCGGTCGGAACGGTCGAAATGGCAATATCCACCACCGTTTTTTCCAATTCCGCATCCGACATTTGAGAAGCAACCGTCCGTTTCCAAATCAAATCATATAATTTTTGCGCATCTCTATCGTCCGAAACCAATTGATTTTGCACATAAGTCGGTCGAATCGCCTCATGCGCCTCTTGCGCCGACTCTTTATTCGTCTTGTAACGGCGCGTTTGCACATATTGCGCCCCGTACATAACCTTAACCGTATCGGCAATATGCGTCAAAGCCTCCTCACTCAAATTCGTCGAATCCGTCCGCATGTAACTAATATGTCCGCCTTCATATAATCGCTGCGCATTTTGCATGGTGCGATTGACCGAAAAACCCAATTTCCGACTTGCTTCTTGTTGCAAAGTCGAAGTTATGAAAGGCGCGGCAGGTTTCCGTTTCGTCGGTCGAATCTCAATTTTGCGCACTTGGTAATTTGCGCCAATACATTTTTTCAAAAAAGCCTCTGCATCGGTTCCATTTTCAGGTTTGTGAGCCGCTTCCGCTTTGAGTTCGACGCGTTTATTTTGAGCATTTAACACCCCAAAATGGGCATCAATCTTAAAAAAGGGCGTTATATTAAAATTTTGAATCGCTCGTTCCCGTTCCACCACCAATTTTACGGCGACTGATTGTACGCGTCCCGCCGATAAATTTCCTTTAATCTTCTTCCAAAGCAATTCAGACAATTCAAAACCCACCAAACGGTCTAAAACCCGCCGCGCCTGTTGCGCGTCCACGAGATGCAAATCCAATTTACGCGGATTTTGCACCGCTTTCAGAATTGCAGGTTTCGTAATTTCGCGGAAAACAATCCGTTTGGTAGTATGTTCATTGAGGTTCAAAACTTGACAAAGATGCCAAGAAATCGCTTCGCCTTCACGGTCTTCATCGGTTGCGAGCCAGACTTCAGTAGCGCGTTTGGCTTCCTCCTTCAATTCTTTGACGAGTTTGGCTTTTTCGGGCGTAATGATATAATTTGGCTTAAAATTATTTTGAATATCAATCGCCAAACCGTTTTTTTCTAAATCGCGGATATGCCCCATACTCGATTTGACTTTGAAATCAGCACCGAGTATTTTTTCAATCGTTTTGGCTTTTGCAGGCGACTCCACTATGAGCAGATTTTTGGACATGGTAATAGGACATTTTGGATTTCGATAGTACCTGAAATCGTAGCGGTTGGTTTTGTAAAAGTCATTGTTTTTAAAACAAATACATATATTTGAAATCGCTTTATTTCCAACGACTTGTTTAATCTTGGGGCAAATGTAGGCATTATTGCAGGATTGCAAAATTTTTTTTATTTTTTTTTAACATTGAACATGCAGAAGCCCCCTTTCAAATAAGCAAAAACCATACAGGAATCTTTTTTGGACTTGAATTTTATGGATTTATTGGATTTTGTGCCTAAGATTATTATCCACAAAATCTAATAAATCCACAAAATTCAAGTTCCAAAAAGATACAATGAGTTTAAAATAAACTAATTTTGCCCATTAAAATCGTTTTTAAATTCAAATCAACCAAAATGAATAAAATCAAAGTCGATTTGGCAGCAATCGCTCAAATTTTTGACATCAATGACCCAAATGATTGCCCTCATTTAAAAGATTGGTTGGATGCAAAGGTTACATTGGATGATTTAGAACAAAAAATATTTGATGTTACCTATAAAAATATCGTAGATTTAGGCGATTCTTGGAATGAAGAAGAATTGCGCGTACGGCTCATCGGCAATTTATTCTTAATTGCAGATATAGAACATTTTAATCAAGTTCGCCTTTTTTATGAACGCCCGCTTGCTGCGGTGGTGAATGGTTATGATTTAGCGGTCATTTGCGATTGTTTGGTAGCGAGTGCGCGGTTAAAAGCTCCTGTTGCGCCTTATTTTTTCCTTCAAGAATTGAAAAAAGCAAAAGGCGAAAAAAAAGACCCCGAAGCCCAAATGTTAATTGCAATGCTGATTGCTCAACATTTGAATAACGATAAAAAACCCATTTATGGCAGCTACCTTTTGGGAACGAGTTGGCGATTTACGACTTTGATAGGCAATGATTATTGCGTAAGCCGCAAGTTTGAGGCAGCCAATGCAAGTGATTTTTTGCAAATTGTAGCCATTCTTAGAAAACTTAAATCATTGATTATCAATAGATAAGGTTTTTTTAAATGGCGTTCTGTAAACACTATCAAAAAAGGCAGCAATATCACGATGAAAACGGTTGAAACCAATACACTTTTTTCATTGACACCTAATATGGAGTTAATCGTCTCAAATCGAAAATGCTTGTTTCAACCTATTTGTTAAAAATACAAAGAAAATTGCATTTTGTAACAAATCATGCTGATTTTCGATAAAAAACTTATATTTGCAAGCCGTTTTAAAGAAAACATCGGTTGTGACACCCGTTTTTTTTAAATACAAAATTTTCAACAGGTGTATTTATGTGAAAATCATAAAGTTGTGCTTTAAAATTTTCAAAATTAAAAACCAATCCGCCATTCAAGTCTGAGCTTCGGCTTCGACTTTTTGTTTAAATCATTACAAAATGCAAGCAAAAGGAATCGTTCGTTTTTTTCTGATTTTACTGTTGTTAGTTTGCGCAGGTCAATTCATTTACATGTTTCCCACGAATAAAGTGGAAAAGGCTGCTGAAAACTACGCAAAAGAGGCTGCTACTAAAGGACTTGCCTACACTGACGCTAAAGCGCATTACTTGGATTCGATGTCGAGTGAAAAGATTCTAAGTGTGCCATTGGTGGGTCAATTTACGTACCAAGAATGCAAAGCCAAACAATTAGCGTTAGGATTAGACTTGAAAGGAGGCATGAGTGTCGTCTTACAAGTGGATTTGAGGGATTTTTTAAACTCGTTGAGTGGCAATACCACTGACCCTGAGTTTAAAAAAGCGATGGACGCTGCTACGGCTGCTCAAAAAGCATCCCAAGATGATTATATTAAACTTTTTGTAAATGAGTTTAAGAAATCAGGTAAAACGTTGGCTTCCGTTTTTGCACGCAATGAGGCGTTGAAAGGCAATGGATTGAATATCGAAAGTTCAGATGCTCAAGTTCAAGCCATTATTCGGACCAAAGCGAATGAAACGGTGAAAGAAACGTTCAATCGTTTGAAAAAGCGGATTGATAAATTGGGCGTTGTCCAACCGAATGTTTCCTTGGATGCCGCACGCGATATGATTTTAGTCGAACTTCCAGGTTTTGAAAACCCGCAACGCGCTCGGAGTTTCCTCCAAGCGGCGGCGAAATTGGAGTTTTGGGAAGTTTACAGAAATTCAGACCCTGGTGTTTTGCAAGCGATTGTGGATGCAGATAATGCTTTGAAAGCAGGTGCAGATACAACCGCTATGAAAAACGATACTTCTAAAACGGCAGGTAATGGACCGCTTATCAGCATGTTGAGCCTATCGAATCCACAATCAGGTGCAACAGCGGTGATTGGGAGCGCGGAAAAAAATAAGATGAAATCCATTTCGTTCATGTTAGACAGCATGCCACAAATTCGTGGACGCTTCCCGCAAGATATGGTTTTCCGTTGGTCGAAAGACCCTGTACGCGAACGCGATGGCAAAGCGAGTACCTTATACGAGTTGTATGCGTTGAAAAAAGCTCGCGGCAAATCGGGTCCAGCCCTCGAAGGCGACCATGTAACGCGGGCAACAGCACAACCAGACCCTGTTTCGGGTGAAGTGGCGGTTTCGTTGAGCATGGATGGTACAGGAGCAGCGATTTGGTCGGATTTGACAGGTCGTGCTGCGGCGGATAATCGTCGGGAAGTGGCGATTGTGTTGGATGATGAAGTCGTTTCTGCACCACACGTCAATGACAAAATTTCTGGTGGTAATTCAAGCATTACAGGTAATTATACGGTGCAAGAAGCACAAGATATGGCGAGTAAGTTGGAAGTAGGTAAATTGCCTGCCAAAACAGAAATCGTACAAGAAGCAACGGTTGGACCGTCTTTGGGTGCTGAAAATATCCAAAAATCATTGATTTCATTGGGTGTTGCCTTGTTAGCAATCGTTGGATTCATGGTTTATTACTATGGTTCTGGCGGTATCGTGGCAGTAGTTGCCTTGTTATTAAACTTGTTTTTCATCGTTGGAGCCTTGACATCAGTGGGAACCGTGTTAACATTGCCTGGTATTGCGAGTATCATTTTGACCATGGGTATCGCGGTGGATGCCAATGTTATCGTGTATGAACGGATTCGAGAGGAGTTAGCTGCTGGTAAAAATCTGTTCCTGTCGATTAAAGATGGTTTCATTCATGCAACGCCTGCGATTGTGGATGGTAACGTTACCAATATTATTGCAGCAGTCGTATTAGGTTATTTTGGTTTGGGACCCGTGAAAGGTTTTGCGATTACGTTGTTGATTGGGGTTTTATTTACCTTGTTTACATCGTTGTTGGTAAGCCGTTTGATTATCGAATGGTGGACGCAAGATAAAAATAAAGATATTAAATTCTCTACGCCTGCTACAGAAAACTTGTTCAAAGACATCAATATTGATTGGATGGCAATGCGTTACAAAACGTATATCATGTCAGGCATTTTCTTATTGGCAGGTTTGGCAGCGTTTTTAGTACGCGGATTTGATTTGGGTGTTGATTTAAAAGGCGGTTATTCTTACAATGTTCAGTTTGACAAAAAAGTCAATTCTGAAGATATTCGCAAAGCGTTAGAAACGCCTTTTGAAAAGGCATCGACGATTGTGAAGGAAGTGAGTACAGCAAATACGTACAATATTACGACTTCTTACCGTGTCAATGAAGTGAGTAGCGAAGCGCAAGAGCAAGTGACGAGCAAATTGTTTGAAGGTTTGAAAGCCGCAGGTTTGGCAAGTACGACCACAGAGCAATTTAGGTCAACTTACTTAGCAACCCCTGGAACGCATATTACAAGTGCCAGTAAAGTAGGCCCGATGGTTGCGGATGACATCAAAAGCAGTTCTTTGAAAGCCAATTTCTTAGCATTAGCGTTGATATTTTTATACATTTTGTTGCGTTTCCGCCGTTGGCAATATTCTACAGGTGCGGTGATTGCGTTATTTCATGACGTATTATTCATTTTGGCATGTTTTGCGTTATTTCATGGATTTTTGCCGTTCTCTTTGGAGGTTGACCAAGCGATTATTGCAGCCGTGTTGACCATTTCGGCATATTCGATGAATGATACCGTTATCGTTTACGATAGGATTCGCGAATATGCGCGCACTTATAGCCATTTGCCCATGCGCGATATTATCAATAAAGCGATTAATAGCACGTTAAGTCGTACCATTATTACGTCTTTCAACGTGTTGTTAGTGGTTTTGATACTGTTCATTTTTGGCGGTTCGAGCATTAAAGGTTTTGCGTTTGCGTTGATAGTGGGTATTTTCATTGGAACGTATTCTTCTATTTTCATCGCGTCTCCTGTGATGTTAGACTTGTCTAAAAACTTGAATTTGTCTGAAAACAGCCCAAATCCAAGTGTTCCAGAAGCGGTCGAATCGTTGAATGCAGTGAAAAAATAGAATGTAAATTGATTCGTGCAATAATATAAAAAAGAGGCTGCCCAAAAAGTAGCCTCTTTTTTTTGCTACATGGAATAATAATTTTTTTTGAAAAACAGTCAAATAAAAGGTCATCGTTTTGTCATTTTGCAGGAAATGATGACCTTTTGGTTTTAAAGTTTAATTAAAACCATATTTCGGTCAAACCTGCCTGTTAGGATGGGATGTTGTGCGCCATGTGCAAATGCAATGACATTTTTGCTAACATATGAAAATAATTCGCTAATTGTAATGGCTTTATTTTTATCAATATCGGCTTCGCCTTTCAATCCTTTGACCAAATAATAAGCAAATGCGCCCTGTTTTAAAGCCGCGCCTTCGATAGAAGTTTCATTGGAACGAGATGACATCATGACCACAATATTGGTATCAAAAT
>JBDLWG010000224.1:0-3459 GCA_039804385.1 Bacteroidota bacterium | reverse complement strand
AATGAAATAGCTGAAAATTTCAATATAGATGATGCGTTGATTATCAAAGAAATAGAAAAAATAACCAATCATGATGTCAAAGCCGTTGAGTATTTTTTGCGTGATGCGTTTGATAAAATTGGGTTAGAAGATTTTAAAGAATTTATCCATTTTGGGTTGACTTCGCAGGATGTTAATAATACGGCGATTCCATTAAGTACGATGCACGCGGTAGATAAGTGTTATTTGCCTTTGGTGCAAAGCGTACGCAATCAATTGAAAGGTTTTGCGGAACAATGGCAGGCGATTCCGATGTTAGCGCGGACGCATGGGCAACCTGCATCGCCGACGTTGCTTGGAAAGGAGTTTATGGTTTTTGTAGAACGGCTTGATAATCAATTGTTTGCGTTGAAAAAAATATTTTTTCAAGCTAAATTTGGAGGTGCAACAGGCAATATGAATGCGCATTATGTGACGTATCCGAAGGTGGATTGGAAGGCATTTGCGGATCATTTTGTATCGGACTATTTAGGTTTGGAACGCCAAAAATATACGACTCAAATTGAACATTATGATAATTTGGCGGCTCTTTTTGACAATATGCGCCGTATCAATACGATTTTGATAGATTTATGTCGGGATATTTGGTCGTATATTTCAGTTGAATATTTTAAACAAAAAGTAGTGAAAGGCGAAGTGGGTTCTTCAGCCATGCCGCATAAGGTGAATCCGATTGATTTTGAAAATGCAGAAGGGAATTTGGGGTTAGCGAATGCTATTTTTGGGCATTTATCTGAAAAATTGCCCATTTCTCGCTTGCAACGTGACTTAACGGACTCTACAGTTTTGCGTAATGTCGGTGTTCCGTTTGCACATACGGTGATTGCATTGCAATCAATTACGAAAGGTTTAAACAAATTGTTGTTAAATGAATCGAAATTGCACGATGATTTGGAGGCAAATTGGGCTGTTGTGGCAGAGGCGATTCAGAGTATTTTGCGCCGCGAAAAATATGAAAATCCTTATCAAGCCTTGAAAATGTTAACACGCGGGCAGGAACAAATTACGAAAACAACATTGCATCGATTTATTGATAATTTGGAGGTCGATGAATCGGTCAAAGCGGAGTTGAAACGCATTTCGCCGCATAATTATACTGGAGTTAGCTAATTTTTTGAATCGCAAAACTTGCGTCAGGTTTCAAACTTAACGCAAGTTTTGCGATTCAAAATTTTTTTTTTTAACACTAACTTGCATCAAATTGCAAACGCTATCCATTACCCACAGCATAAAAAGGTGCGTAGTACCGCAATATTGGTAGAAAAACGGAATTAAAACCCGCAAAAGTGCGTAACATCGTAACATTCAAACACTCGCGGGTGCGCTTAAAAGCAACACTCCAATAAAATAGCGTGTCATATTTTTTTTGAATCATGCTATAACAGGTTGAAAAGGGAGCAAATCTGCACAAAACAAAGCTAAACTTTTATTTTGCTCCATCGCTTTTTTCAATCGTTTGATTTTCCTAAAATCTTGTGTTAATGCTTTGTATTGTTCAAATTTATCGGATTCGAGGGCAAAAATTTTATTTTTTTCCTTCGCTGATAACTGTTTGTTGAGGATGCGCCACAGTCGTTCTTTCGGATGGGGCAACAAACTCGTTTCCTCTTGTGCATACAAGGTCAAAACCCAAGCGTCTATTTCCTGAACCGCTACGGCAAATACCAGATGCTCTACAAAATGATATTGCAACCATTCTTTTATTTTCAAAATAATATGGGTTCGCAAAAGCGCAACCTGTGCCCTATCAGAGAGCGTTGGCGGCTCTAAGACCTCAAATCCTTTTAAAAAACGTTCTGCACTATCAATATGAAGCACAATAAAACGTTGATTATCAAAGAGTTCTATAAAATCAGCTATTTTTTGACGATTTTCACAATGTTGTTTTACAATCGTCCAATTACTGAATTGCGCTTGGCGCATTTGATGAAGCGTCGTGTCATCGTATTCCAATTCGGGTACTAAATATTGTATCTGACTGCTATCAATATTCAATTGTCCTTTAAGAATATTGGTGATGACCGCTGCGTCCGAACGCCCTTCTACAATAATGCCTACTTTCATAAGTTAAAAATGATTTGGTAAACCGCCCAAATAACCACGCATCCACAATTCTGATAACTTAAAATCTCTATTTGGAGCCGTTGGTTTCAATACAATCGGTTCTGTTTTGGTATCGCCTTGATCGGTTCGCTTCACAACATAGAGGCGTTGATGCGGGTCGAATAGGTTCAATCCGTCTAAAATTGCAGGATTATGCGTTGTAATCAAGACTTGTTTTTGTTGCTCAACAGCAATTGCACTCAATGTCCGCATCAAAACACGACATAATTGAGGATTCAAAGAAGATTCGATGTTATCAATGGCAAAAAAAGAAGGCGTTTTGGGACTGATGAACAAGGCTAAATAAAACAAAATGTGTAAAACGCCTTCATTAGAATTTTCAGCCGCAAAGACATTGTTATCTTTACGCATATATTTGTCTCGGAAATACAAAAAAGAATGGCTTCTGCCTAATTTATGTCCTTTGAATTTCAAACTATCTGTTTCATCTATAATAATTTCATCAAGCCAAGAAATTAAAGCACTATATTTTTTCAAAAGGAGCCATTCGGGTTTGCCAAAATCGTGCAGCAACATATCAAGTCCTTCGCCATTAATACCTAAGGGTACGGTGAGACTGCTCTGTGTGAGTCCGCGTAAGGCAGCTGTATTGAGATTAAAAATCAAGTAATGAGTTAAATCTTGTTGAAATAAGTCATAATGAGCCGATTTATCGGGATGGAACTCCTTATTTTGATGAGACCAATCCGAATAAATATCCGATAGGTTATTCGGTGCTAAAATACGCTTTATTTCTAATTCGTTATCCGATTGCGCCGATAATAGGATTTCGTTTTTGGTTTTCTGTCCTTTAAATGAGCTTAAAGTTAAGGTAGGTTTTGTAATCCGTGCGCCTCGATTCGCCAAATTTTGAATCACAAAACTCGGCTCTTTTGCCGCACCGAGCATCGCAACCGCTTCTAAAATATTGGTTTTACCACAACCATTCTCTCCAATAAACACATTTATATTGGATAAAAGGATCGTATCCTGAAGAATGGATTTGAAATGAGCGATGGTCAAAGATTTAATCATTGGTGCAAGGAGTGATATGGTGAAAAATAGAGGCAAAAATAAATTTTTTAATGAAAAAAGGCATATTTTTTATTGAATCTCTGACAATTTTTGTGAAAAAGTATAGGTTTCGGAAAATTTTTAATTTTCCGAAACCTACGCTGCAACCTATTTTAAAGAACTTGAAACGAATCTAAAAATAAATCTGCGGACGCGTTCATACTTTTATCGCGCATCGTCATCGTTTGAATCATATAAAAACGATTGCCGACTAAAAAACATTTCGATTTGATAAAAACATTC
>JBDLWG010000223.1:0-5830 GCA_039804385.1 Bacteroidota bacterium | reverse complement strand
TTTTACCGATTGGTTTTGCAAAGATAAGGTTATTTTACGAAAGTATGAAACTTTGCCTTCAAGCGTTCCCAAAAAAAAGCGCGTTTGGGCGTTTCCAACCATTGATTTTGAGTCATAACTTGACCCATTTTCAAATAATATTTGTAAAAAGTGGATGCCGAAAAGCCCCATTTTTTCATAAATTGGGTTCGACCATCATTTTTTACGACACGCCCTGTGGAACGTCCTTGAAAATGATACACGCGACTTGCCCCCAATCCTTTAAAAATCCGACAACCGACAGACCACAATTTCATGGATAAATCGGGGTCTGAATACATGCCGGGACTAAATTCTACACTGAATCCGCCGACTTCCATCCACAAAGTTCGCGGCATTATCAAGGGCGGCCAGGAGGATCCAAACCAATTTTCTTTGGCGAAACTTCGATATTCGCGCAATAATCTTTCGCGTTCAAAGGTTTCGGGCGTTCTGCCGAAATCGGCTAAAATATTACAAGCGTTGATGCCCGCAGGTTCAATCATCGTTGCGGAAAGCATCCATTTTGGTTCCGTCAATTGTTGAATTTCCGTCATCAGCACCGTATCCCAATCGGGCAGTACATACATATCATCATTCAAATACAAAATATAATCATATTTTGCTTTGCCTGCGGCAAGATTGATAGCCCGACAAATGCCAATATTTTCCGAACTTTGGGTGAAATCCAACTTTTGTTGTTTTGCCCAATCCAAAGTCCCGTCTTTGCCATCGTTGATATGCAGCACGATTTGATGCGGATAAGCCGAATGTTGACGGATGCTTTCCACACAAAGTTTTAACAACGGCAAATTATTCCAAGTCGGAAGGAGAATTGTAAACATTTTAGGTTAATAGTTTTCAGTAAAACCGTTACAAAAAACGCAAAGAAACAAAAGTCTTTTGTTTTCTTTGCGTTTTTTACGGAGTTAAACTAAATTAAAGGCACAAAACTTGCGTCAAGTTTCAAACTTGACGCAAGTTAATTTGCTGATTTTCAATTATTTACATTTTGATAGCTTATTTTACTTTAACTATTTACACTTTGCGCCTTATCATTTTAATCAAAATGAAGCGGTAAGGAAATCCCTAATTGAAAAGGCGTATTCAATCCATTCCGCCCAACATCACCTCGAACCAAAGACAGGTAGATGGATGCTTTTTTACATTGATAATTGAGGGTAAATTGATGAAAAAAAGCCTCTGGAATGAGAAAAAGGTTTGAGGATGCACCACCAAACATATATCGAGCATTTATAAACTGTTCGTTTTTCAAGCGCATTTTCAATCCTGTGGTGATGCCTGCGACTAATGAAAGAGGCGATTCTGCATTTCGAGTGGAATTGAAAAAAAATCTATTCCGAATTGCATCTACCGTATCTCGAAATTGCGTATAATTCCCGCCTTCCCCTTGTAAAGCAAAACTGCCACCAAACATTTGCCATGTAAAAACATCATTGAGTGGGACGAGCCAAGTACGATATGCTTTGATACCCATACCTCTATACATTAATGATTTTTCTATATTTTTAATATTCGCCCTATATTCTCCTGCGAAACAATATACGCCAATCGCTTTTTCTTGATACAGATTGCTCCATGCAAGGTGTGCCGATATAGAGCCGCCTACATTTTTTTCTTGGGGTTGATAGGTCGCGCCCGTGCCAAAACTCCCACTTCCGTAGGCTTTGAAAGCCTTATTAGTGGGTTCGACATCGGGGTCAGGCGTTTCCATATAGGTCAATTGATGTCCTTGAAAAGCGGGTCCATAAATGGAGCAACTGCTCATCAACATACACGCAATTGCGCAAAAAATTAAGTACAATGTTCTGTGAATCATTATGATAAGTATTTAATAGTTTAGAATTTGTCTTGGTTCATATCGCTATTTTGCGCCAATATAAAATGCCTGTGGCGGTATAAGTGCCTGCTAAAAGCAGGGTTGCAAACAGTAAATGTAGGGGTTGAAAAACGGGTGGAATCGCCCATTTTGCCATGCCAATCCCTAATACAATCTCGCAAAATAACGAAATTAATATCAAAAAACATATATTTTTTAAAACATTATTTTCAAAATAAGCGCGTTGCCGCAAATTCCAAACCCAATACAACACCGCAGTCGCCAATAAATAGTATCCAAATCGATGTATATCATAAACAGTTCCCAAATGCGCTATCCAAATACTGCGGTCATCCGTATGGAGTTGCACCGCAACGCTATCGACTTGTTCCCGAACTTGCGTTCCAAGCATCATTTGGATAAAAATTAAAATAGTTACCCCGATTCCGCCGCCAATAAAGGGCATTGGACGCAAAGTGAGGTGTCGATTGACGTTTGGGTCTGCCTCATCTGCTATCAAAACGGCGGTCAACAACATTAAAAGGATAAGCATTGCCAGTCCAAGATGTGCTGTAATGATGCCTGGCATTAAATTGGTCGAAACGACGATAGAACCTAACCATCCTTCAATACCAACTCCGATAAAACTCATTAAACTTAACCAAAATACCACAGGACGTGTTTTGCGAAACGGTAAGGAACGGAGCAAGGTCGCAAAAATGAATAAACCAATCAAAACGCCCATTAAACGATTTAAATATTCAATCCAAGTTTTAACTGAATTAAAAGATTCTTCTACTTGTATTGATTTGTCTGTCAATATTTTATGCGCCATTTCGTTCCACCCCATTTTTTCTAAACGATGTGCAATTCGCGCATTTTTATCTAACCTTTTTTGTAAATAAATCGTTTTATAATCGGCGGGCAATTGCGATACATCGGTTGGCGGAATCCAAGTGCCAAAACATTTAGGCCAATCGGGGCAACCCATCCCACTGCCCGTACTGCGCACAATGCCGCCCACAAGAATCAATAAAACAAAAGCATAAATCGTAAAAATAGCCGTCTGGCGATATTTTTTTAAAATCATTTGTTGCATAATTGGAATTTAAAGGATAAAAAGTTCCTTTAAAACACGTTTCAAACCAATAAGTTTTTTGATTGTTAGGCAAAGAAATGAAAAAAAGAAACGTTTCCTAAAAGCAGTCCGCAAAATTTGCAGAAAAACGCCGTAAAAAAAAACAAAAAAATATATATTTGCATCGGCTTTTGCATCGTTTAAACAGGATGCAGTATTCGCCATCACATTCATAAAAAATTGCAGCCGTGTCTCGAAATCTTGTTATCATTCCGACGTATAACGAAAAGGAAAATGTTCTTAAAATTGCAGCAGCGGTATTTGCTTTGCCAATGCCTTTCGACGTGCTTATCATAGACGATGGTTCTCCTGATGGAACGGCACAATTAGTTAAAAATCAACAAGTTATGCAAGCGGGTAGGCTGCATTTGGTTGAACGAAAAGGAAAATTAGGTTTGGGAACGGCATACATTTGTGGTTTTCGCTGGGGCTTGGAACATGGATATGATTATATTTGTGAAATGGATGCTGATTTTTCGCATCCGCCAAAGGATTTGATGCGGCTCGTGAATGCTTGTATGCACGAAAAGGCAGATGTGGCAGTCGGCAGTCGGTATGTGAAGGGCGGAAAAGTCGAGAATTGGCCTGCGGATCGCTTGATTTTGTCTTATGGCGCGTCCATGTATGTGCGCATGGTGACTTGGATGCCTATCAAAGACCCAACTGCTGGATTTGTTTGTTATAAGCGTAAAGTATTGGAAACCATTGATTTAGATAAAATTCGATTCATTGGTTATGCGTTTCAAATTGAAATGAAATTTGCAGCGCACACGTCTGACTTTTCGGTGCAGGAGATTCCCATTACGTTTGTGGATAGAATTGAAGGGACTTCTAAAATGAATTCGGGCATTATCAGTGAGGCGATTATGGGCGTTTTGCAGATGCGGTGGGCGCGTTTTTTCAACGATTATCGAAAAAAAGCGACATTCGCCTCTAATTAAACGAATCTTAACAACTTTTTTTAATATAAATTTTTTTAAAATGAAACACGTACTTGTTTTAGCCCTATGTTGCGTTTGTAGCTTGAGCCTTAAAGCGCAAAAAGATGATTTTAAAGTGGGAGTTTTCTTCAATCCAACTTATTCAGACCGTTTCAATGTCAAAGAAGACCTTTTAAGAGACCGTTTTGTAGGTGATTATGCTTATTCGGTGGGTATTTTTGTTCAAAAACAGATAGCGCGTTCTTTCGATGTGCGCTTTGGGATGAGTTTTGTGAATAATGGAGAACGTTTTAAACGGGCAGTTGATAATAACAGTGGTTTCATCGAACCCGTTCCTCCGTTGAGAAGCAATGATTTTCAAATTATAAGTGACTTTTATAATTTAGAAGCACCTATTGATATTCAATGGTTTATGAATAAAAAACGAAATTTTTTCACCATTTTTGGTGTAAGCCCCAGTTATAGTATATCGAAATCCGCCGTGATAGATCTTGATAATAATGGTAGCCCGAGGACTTTCAAAACTGGAGGTGATAATGGTATCGCATTGGCACTTGAAATAGGAATGGGGTATCGAAAAGCACTTAATCAGAACTTATTGTTAGAAATTCAGCCTAAATTTCGATATTATATTACAAAAATAGATAATAGTCGTGCGATGTATAATGCAGGCTTGCAAATGAGTATGATTTTTTGACTTAGGAATGAGGGAAAATTTGGAATTAAGTAGTTAAAGTTAAAGAATCGACAACAACGTTTGGAGGGTTTGAAACCCTCCAAACGGTATCTAACAGTTTAATCTCTTGATAATTTGGACAACAACCGCAATATCTCTAAGTACAACCAAACTAACGTGACTAATAAGCCCATTGCCGAATGCCATTCCATGTATTTGGGCGCACCGTGACGCGCTCCCATTTCAAAATTGTCGAAATCCAACAATAAATTCAAAGAAGCAACCGCAATAATGACCAAACTAATCCCAATTCCAAGCGGACCCGCAGAGTGCAATAAAGGCATTTGAATATGGAATAAACTTAATATCCAACTCACTAAATACATCAATGCTATCGCGCCTGTTGCCATGTATAGACCTGAACGCAATTTCTCGGTTACACGGATATAACCGCCTTTATACAAGAACAACATTAAAAATAATAAACCAATCGTAAGTGTAAAGGCTTGAAATACAATGCCATTAAACATATTACCATACGCTAATGAAACGGTTCCCAAAAACAAACCTTCAAAAGCGGCATATAAAGGTGCTGTGGTTGGAGACCAATGCGGCTTGAAACTCGAAGCTATCACGCAGATAAAACCGCCAATCAGACCGCCCCAAAGGAACATCATATTCGGCATCATCCAACTAATTGCTGCTGTTGCCAACATAATGCCGCCCAATATCAAACTTTTATTGACGGCTCCATCGACGGTCATCACGGAACGCCCGTAACCTGCTTCTTGTGCAGCGCGTTGATAGGTTTCCTCTCCCAAAATTGGATTGTTTGACTCAAAGAAATTTGCCATGACTTGATTTTTTAAAAAAAATGATAGATTTTTTGTTAAAATAAAGGCGAAAAGTACGCCTTTTTGAATTGATAACCAACTTTTACACTTGAATTTTTTACACAAATTCTAAAATTCAATGAATTTGAGTTTAAAACACATTTTTATAAAAAAAGTTCCGTGTGTGTTATCAAACTCGAAAATGAAATAGGCTTGGCGTTTTTACAACCCAAGCCTACTTGTTTCTAATTCTTATTATTTTCTGATTCAAGCAAGGCAACTCTGCAAAGCGCGCTTCGTGTAAATTTTCGTCAAATGGGCGCGATACGGAGCAGAAGCGAAATTATCCGATAAGATATTCGACAATGTACCTGCTTTGGAAGC
>JBDLWG010000222.1:0-2569 GCA_039804385.1 Bacteroidota bacterium | reverse complement strand
GCATCGGTTGCATATCGCGCAAAACCACCGCCAATTTGGTCATAAATCCCACCTTGAATCATCTTGACCAGACTTAAATTCAAGTGTTTTAAAGCCGCAGGCGTTTTTTCATAAAAATAATATTCCGCCAAATATTGCAAACTCATCGTACTTGGAAATTTCGGTGCGCCCCCAAAACCGCCCTCTTCTCTATCAAAACGATTGTATAAATTTTTATATATTTTTTGCAATAAATCTTTTTTAAACCATTGATTATCAATCAAATCGTTTGGATTCAAATCGATTTTATGAATCCTATTCGTATCCGAATGCTGAATCATTTCCGTCATTTTAGCGGCTTGTTCCTCCACCATAGCGCGATTCGATTGGAAGGCTTTGGACAGATTTTCCAAAACTTGCCGCCAAGAAGGACGCTGATAACCAGGCGCAGGCGGATAGTACGTCCCTGCAAAAAAAGGGCGACCTTCAGGAGTCAAAAACGCATTCAAGGGCCAGCCCCCACTCCCCGAAATGATTTGGCAAGCCTCCATGTAAATTTGATCCACATCAGGACGCTCTTCTCTATCGACTTTGATATTTATAAAATGCTTATTCATAAAATCAGCCGTATCAACATCTTCAAAAGATTCGCGCTCCATGACGTGACACCAATGACAAGTCGAATAGCCAATACTGACCAATATCGGTTTGTTTTCAGCCTTTGCGCGGGCGAAAGCGGCAGGTTTCCAAGCGTACCACTCGACAGGATTGTGCGCATGTTGGCGCAAATAGGGACTGGTTTCGTGTATCAGGTGATTCATATTTGAAATAAGTTTCAACTCATTTAGGAAAGGTATTGTTGAAGTTAAAGAATCGGCAAAAGAATACGCGCTAAAAGGTTGATTTTCAAGGTTGTATAACGTTTGGAGGGTTTCAAACCCTCCAAACGTTGTTGTCGCTTCTTTAACATTAGTTACTTACATATTTCAAAAAATAATAATTTATTTTTTGAAATTAATCTATTTTCACTGCTTCATACTTCATAGACAAATTGGTGCGCGCTTTTTCCACCGCTTCTTGGTATTTAGACCAATCTTTTTCAAAAAATTGATTGACTTTTTCCAAAATCGGACGCGCCGCCTGCCGCACTTTTTCCACAGCGTACAACGCATTTTGCGTCGGCTTGCCAGAGGCAGAACCCAAATACTGCATCGGTTCAAAAATCATATTGCCCAAAACGCTCGGATTGCGACTGATGCCTTTGACATCTTTCGGTTCTAAAAACAATTTCATCAAAGTCGAAATACTATCGCGCATGGATTTTCCTTGCTTGGCAATCGCCGTTTTGACCGTATCGGGCGCGTTTCCAATCCCAATTTCGGCATTACCAACCCATTTATCCGCCTCTTTGAGTGCGTTCCACGATTTAGTGATTTTCTCAATCATTTTCATATAATCATTTTGCGCATCCATTTTTGATTGAAAATCAGCGAGTGAACGGTCTGAACGGGCATCTAATCGAACTTGAATCCAAGTCGAATCTTTTTCTTTGCCATAACTGCCTATCACTTTGTAACGACCCGGCAAAACGCCTGGCGCACTCGGCTCATCGTCCTTTTTGGGTTCGTCATAACTTGGAAAATGAATGCCTTTGCGATTCAAACCCCATCGAACGCGACTCATTTGACTATCTAAAGGCACTCGAATCGTGCGAATCGTGTCCCCTTTCTCTGATACAAATTGTAATTTTAACTTTTCATCTTTTTTATAACTCCCATTCCAAATCGAAAATATCGCTTGTGGTGACTTATTTTGACCTTCATAAATCGCTTCTGCATTAAAACGCTCTCCATCTGTGGAACGCATCGTCACTTGATGTGCATCCGCAGGGTCAAAAATTTTAAACTTTTTATTTAAAACATCGCCTTTTGAGCGCGTTATCGCACGCAAAGGGCGAATATCATCCAAAATCCAAAGGGCGCGCCCAAAAGTTGCAATCACCAAATCGCCATCCCGCGCTTGAATTTTCAGATCCGCCACAGGCACGGATGGAAAATCATTCGTCCATTTCGTCCAATTTTTGCCATGATTAATGCTCACATACAAGCCAAAATCCGTCCCCAAAAATAACAAATCAGGTTCCACAGGGTCTTGTACGATGCTCAAACAAAAGCCATTCACTTGACGTTCATCCGCTATACGAGTCCATGTTTTTCCAAAATCAATGGTGTGATAAGCGTATGGTTTCCAATCATTTAGACGATATTGATTGACAATTACAAACGCTTCACCTGCCTGATGTGCAGACGGTTCAATGTGTGGAATCCAAGCATTTTTAGGAACATTCGGCAAAGACGCGGTTAGATTCGTCCATGTTTTGCCGCCATCTCGGGTCAATTGCAAGTTGCCATCATCCGTACCCACCCAAATAACATTTGCCTCTTTTGGGGAAGGGGCAATCGATAATAGGGTGCAATGATTTTCCGCATTCGTTGCATCCAAGGTCAAACCACCACTTTTTTCGGGATGTTGTTTAGCAGTATCATTCGTTGTCAAATCGGGCGAAATGATTTCCCAAGTCTGCCCATAG
>JBDLWG010000221.1:0-2652 GCA_039804385.1 Bacteroidota bacterium | reverse complement strand
ATTCGCTCATTGAAACAGGTCATTCACACATTTTCATCCCTACTCGGTTCCAGTTGCGTATATCTTTGTATCGTCAAACAAAAAAAACCAAGTTTCAATAAATTACGTTGATTCAATCATCTTAAATTAAAAAAAATCTTATGAAAATGCATTGGTTATCAATTATTTGCGTCGTATTCAATCTTTTTAATTTTCAAGGAAACGTCCTTGCACAAACGGTTGAAGTTAAAAATCTGAGCAGTCGTCAATATCAAGAACAATTCAATAAACTCACGCAAGTAGGTTACAGACCGATTAAAGTAACTTCTAAAGTGTTGCAAGTCATTGATCTCCCAGATGGTGAACTATCGCAATTAGGTTATTGGGCAACTTTTCAAAAACAACCCAATTCACCTGCTTGGGCGGCGCAACACGGCTTAACTTCGGATGCTTATCAACAATCGTTTAATCATTGGACGGCGCAAGGTTACTTGCCAACCGATATTGTAACAATAGCTACTTTTTTTATACAAAAAGATACAATGTTATACTATTTTAGTTACCTTTGCGTTATGAAAGCAAGAGAAGTACTGAAAAAATATAGTATAAGCCGTAATACGTTGCACCACTGGGTGAAAAGAGGCAAAATTTCCTATGGAAGAACTCCCACGGGGCAGTATGATTATTTTCCTGTGGAAGCGTCGGTTGCAGGGGCATCGGAACGTGCAACCGTGGTTTATGCACGGGTCTCCACTTCGGCACAGCAAGAAAATTTAAATCGTCAAATTGAACGATTAAAAGCATTTTGTTCTGCGCGGGGGTATATTTTGGATACCCTGTATTTCGATATCGGTTCTGCTCTCAATTATAACCGTAAAAAGTACGCAAAATTATACCAAGCCATCGTGGAAAAAAAAGTAGGGCGACTGGTTATTGAGTATAAAGATCGATTATTACGGTTTGGTTTTGAAGATTTTGAACGGTTATGTGCCTTATTGGGCACCGAATTGATTGTTTTAGACCATACGAAAGGGAGTAAAAGCAATGAAAGCGAAATGACGGAAGATTTAATTTCGATTATTCATCATTTTTCGATGCGTTTATACAGCAGTCGTCGTGGAAAAAAGGTGCTATCGGATATCGAAACGATTTTAAATGAAAATAATCAAACGATCGATGTTGACTCTCAAATTGAAACTTAAGAATACCCCGCAGGTTTCCAACTATTGCAAACGCTACTCGTTTTTGTACCGAAAGCTTTATGCGAATTTTGAGTTATCGAAAGATGAAATTTTCAGAAAAGCCTTGCAAACCAAATATGATTTGGATAGTTGGTTTTATGAAAGTTGCTGCATCGAAGTCCAAACCAAATTAGCCCAAGAAAAAACACATCAAGAAAAACAAGCGAACCAAATTCAACGGATTGAAAAAGAATTAAGCGAAACCAAACCCGAAGGTCGAAAAGGAAATCGAAAAATGTTTCGATTGCATCGAACGCTCGCGTATCTGAAATCAAGACAAGGCAAAAGCATTACGTTTGGCGGTTTAAATACCTTACGTCGGATTTCGTTTTTGTCGAATGTTCCCGAAGAAAACCAACCCGAAATCACCAAACTCCAACGAAAATATCAAGAACAGCGCGTTTTGCCGATTTATAGTGTGGGCGAAGCCCCTCAAAAAAGTAATCGCAAATTTCGGTTGGACCTCGAAAAGCAACAAATCGTTTTCAAACCCAACTCTAAAACTCAAATAGAGGTTGCATTTTATGCGTCTAAAAACCAACAAAAAACCTTAAACCAATTGCAATCACGGTTAGGGTCGTTACCGATTTCGGTGCGACTCTCCGAACAATGGGTATGGATTACCTATGACGAAGAAAAGGTAGCAGGTTATGAATTCAAAACAACCGACTATAAAAAAGAGTCCCAAAAATTAAAGAGAACCGATAAGGACGGTCGAAAAAGCTTGTTTCAACAGTATTTAGCGGATCAAAAGCGCCGTAAATTAGCGAATAAGAAAGGAAATCGCTTTTTGGCGGTGGATTTGAACCCCGAACACATTGGATTCAGTATTGTGGAGCAGCAACCAGACCAATCCCAAAAGGTGCTTCATAAAGGGGTTTTGGATTGCGCCCGTTTAAATACCCGAATGGGTTTGAGTTCCACGGATCCGAGCCAAGTGGCCCAAAATCACAAGCGTCGCTTTGAATTGTGCGAACTTTGGAAATACCTTTTTAGGTTAGCCCAACATTACAAAGTAGCTACATTTGTGAGCGAAGCGTTGGAATTTCAGCCTGAAACGGCGAATGAGAAGGCTTCCGAAGCGAATCGAAAAACGAAAAATCTTTGGCATCGAACCTTAACAGAGAACTTAATTCAAAAATATTGTAATACATTGGGCATTGAAAACGTGTCGGTTATTGCCGCCTACAGTTCTTTTGTGGGCAATATTAAACACCCCGATTTTGACCCGATTAGTGCCAGCCTCGAAATTGCACGGCGCGGCATTGTAAAATATACCAAAGGCAGTTCGATTTTTCCACCACTTCTTAGTCAGGACGTGGACACTATGTACCAGTTCGGTTTAGATGTTCCACGGGATTCAGTAGGGAGTTGGAAACAAGCATTCGGACACTTTGCGGCTTCGGGATTGAGATACCGAAGGGCGTTCGAT
>JBDLWG010000220.1:0-6333 GCA_039804385.1 Bacteroidota bacterium | reverse complement strand
CCCTATTCAAATTATTTAAATCCATGCTTCATAATTATTTAATAATCAAATAATTATGAAGCATTTTTTATAAATGTGAAATACAACCATTTGCCATTTTTAGGATGGTTTGAGAAGAACTTGCTTTTAAACTTTATATTAAAATTACTTGAAATGATGACTAACTTTACTAAACTTTTTGAATATAAAAATATATTAGCTATTTTATTTACTTTTGGTAACTACTTAGCCACCCTTAAAAAGAGATCTTTTTAAGGGTGGCTAAGTAGTTACCAAATTTTAAGGAAGGCTCGCTTGGTTTGTAAGTGGTTAAAATATAAATACCAAATATCCTATCGTAAAATCATTTTTTATAAAATATAATTTCAATCATCCAAATATTTTTGGCGACTTGAAAAAAGACCGTATCTTTGTCAACGATTCGAGTCCTAATTTTCTAAACAAAATAAAATTAAAATGACAATAGAACTTTTAAAATATAATATCATCCAAGAAGTCACTCAATTCAAAAGTGAATGGGCATTGCTCAAATTAAAACAAATTTTAAAGGAATTAGCGCAAGAAGAAGCCCAAAAAGCGTTATTGTTGAAGCCAACCCGTCAAAAATTATCTATTGCCGACCTTAAAAAAGAGCAAAATTACAAAGGCGCAAATCGGGAGACCATCAATTATGCAATCGCTCAAATGGATATTCAGGAACCCATTGAACTTTTATTAGCACAACTAAAACATTGATTTGTAATGGATTATCTATTAGATACGAATCTTATTTTATTCTATTTGCGGAATGAAACAAAAGTGATTGATATCGTAGATACGCTTTATCGCCCTTTTGCAACACCCAATTCCGCATTGATTTCGATTGTCAGCATTGCAGAACTCAAATCGCTTGCGATGCGAAACGACTGGGGCTACCATCGCCTTTCACATATGCAACTTTTTTTAAATGAATTGTTGCGTGTGGACATTAATTCAGAAGATGTTTTTGAACGGTATGCTGAAATAGATACATTCAGTCAAGGCAAATCTAAAATAAAAAGTTTGAAAGACTCTGCCCGAAATATGGGCAAGAATGATTTATGGATTGCAGCAACCGCTTCAGTCTTAAATATTCCGCTACTGACGACGGATAAAGATTTTAATCATTTGAAGGATGTGTATGTAGATGTGCGTTACATTGCGTTAACAGGCGCAAAGTAGGGGCAAGTCGTAACTTGCCCTATTCAAATTATTTAAAATCATATCAAAAGGCACTTCACACCAAATATAATCTTCATTTTCCTTTAAATCCATGTCCCATTCGATTTGCAAGTTTTGAATAGCAATATTTAAATTGGTTTTGAGTTTTCAACAAAATACCTTATTTTTGTTATCGAATGGCGGCATAAACGCGCCGATTGCCTTAATTGATTTTTTGTGTACTTTTACCTTTTTTTCACCTTTTAATGTGTTATTGAAATGATTATTGTGCAGGACAAACTCATCAGTGATGAACTCATCGAAGAACAATTTGTTTGTAATTTAAATGCTTGTAAAGGAGCCTGTTGTTGGGAAGGCGATTTTGGTGCTCCGTTGGAAAAAGATGAATTGGCGATTTTAAAGCAAATTTATCCCGCCGTACGCCCGTATTTGACCGAATCGGGGCAAAAAGTAATCGATTCGGAAGGAACATCGCAGTATTTTCGTGGGATGAAAAGCTATGGGACGAGTCTTGTTGAAGGCGGAGCCTGTGCTTTTATGACCATGACTGCCGCAGGGGTGTCGCAATGCGGCATCGAACAGGCTTGGCGCGATGGCAAAACGACCTTTCGCAAACCGATTTCTTGCCATTTATACCCGATTCGCGTCTCAAAAAGCAAGTCTATGGGAACCGAAATGTTGAATTATGATAGATGGGATATTTGCACTGCCGCGTGTAGTTTGGGCAAAAAAGAACAAGTGCCTGTCTATCAATTTCTGAAAGAGGCATTAATACGCGCTTATGGAGCCGATTTTTATGAAGAATTAGATGCCGCAGCGCAGTTCATGCAATCCAATAAACCATAAACGCACCATTCGTAACACCATTAATAACAACCGTTTGGAGGGTTTCAAACCCTCCAAACGGTATATCGCAAGTCATCAAATCAATTGATTGTCATAAGCCATGCGAATCAATGCCGCTGTGGAATTGACCCCAATTTTGCGCATAATATTTTTGCGGTGTACAGCAGCTGTTTGTTCGCTGATATACAATTCTTTTGCAATGGAATTATTATTGCGTGCTTGGGTGATGAGGCGCAACACTTCCAATTCGCGCTTCGTCAAACTAAATTTCTTTCTAAAAATATCCTCAAAATCGGAATTAACGGTCTGTTGATTGCCAAAACTGACACCTTTGCCCACAAACACGTCTCCTTTTAAAACCGTGCTAATAGCGTCCATTAATTCAGCTTTGCCGCAATTTTTCAACAAGTAACCATCCACCCCGCCGTCGAAAGCCGATTTGATGATTTTGGGGTCATCATACATCGTCAACGCGAGAATGCGCGTATTTTTCAACGTCTTTTTAGAAAGACTTAATACTTCCAAGCCATTTTTCGCAGGGATGTTGATGTCTAACAGGAGCAAATCAGGCGCGCCTAATTTCAATAGTTCCAACAATTCTTCCCCAGAATAGGCTACACCTTGAATGTTCAGGCGGTATTCTTCGGATTGCTGTAAAAGCAATTTTAAACTTTCAACGAACAACTGGTGGTCGTCGGCAATGATAACGTTCAATACTTGCATGATAAAAGTCGTTCGGGAATGGGATTGAATACAGTGTAATCTCTCTCTCTTTTTCGTTCAAATTTACGTAATTTTGGCAGAAATCCAAAAATAATGCCTAATAATTCTTCCATAATGAAGTATTTTTTTTAGACCTTTTTTTAGGCTTTTTTTCGTTTAATATTTAAAATACTTTAATTACGGTATTTACAAATATAAAAAAAAAACTAAAAACAATCACATAGATAATAACCTAAAAGCGTGACACCCTTTTTTTTCAACTATTTTTAATCGTATTTGAAAAAAGGTTTGTTTTAAAACCAATTGAGGAGGGTTTCAAGTGTTGAAAAACATCCAAATTGGCTTACGAAAAGTAGGTGAAAAGGTTACAGTTTTTTTTTAGTACATGACAAAAAAGGAAATGGGGTGATGGATGTACGGATTTCACGGATTTTTACAAGATTTTTACGGATTAATACTCAATCCGTGAAATCCGTACATCCAATGAATCTAAATTTAATGCTTCAAAAGGCTGTCAGGTAGGGCGATGAAAAAAGTGGAGCCTTTATTTATCACAGATTCAAACCAAATCCTTCCATTATATTTATCGACAATATTTTTACAAATCGTCAAACCAATCCCAGTGCCTTCATGTTGCCGACTGAGGCGTTGAAACAGTTTAAAAACTTTATCACTATATTCAGCCTCAATGCCAATGCCGTTATCGGTGATTTTAATCCAAATTTCATGTTTTTGATGCAGGGTTTCGATGCGAATCATGGGTTTTTGGGTGCAAAATTTCAACGAATTGCTCATCGTATTTTGCAATAATTGGGTCAAATGCAAGTGACTCATGCGCATTGGCGGCAATTCATCTTTGCAAATAATCTCCGCGCCTTTAGATTCAATCACGCTTCGCAAGTTTTCACAGACTTCTTTCACCATCTGTTTCACCGAAATCGCGGTTTCGACCTCATGTCCTTCTGAAGCGACGGTGGAATATTCCAACAAAGCGGTCAACAATGAATCCATCCGTTTGACCCCGCCTGTAACGTAACCCATGTAATCCGCAGCCTCTGGCGGCAATAACGCAATATAACGCCGTTGAATAATATGTACAAAATTGCCAATACTGCGCAAGGGTTCTTTCAAATCATGGGCAGAAACATAGGCAAATTGATTCAAAATCTCATTCGACTCTTTTAAACGACGGTTCTGAGAGCGAATTTCTTCATTTTTGTGTTTCAAAATCAAGTTTGCTTTGCTTTTCGCACGCACGGAATAGACCAAAAAGCCAATAATCACGGAAAATAGGAGGACAAGAACAATCCCTAATACTTTGGATTGCTCGAATTTAAGTTTTTCAATCTCTTTTTCTTTGCGGGCTTCCGCTTTTTCAATGTCGAATTTGAATTGGGCTTCCGCCAAACGCCGTGATTTTTCCTCATTAAACAAAGAATCGCCTAACGCATTTGCCGCTTCCAAACATTGATACGCATGGGCAAAATCCCCTTTCGTCCGATAAATCCCTGCTAAGGCAATATTTGCTTTTTGTTCAATATCTTTAAAATGGTATTCACTACACAATTTCAAACTTTTTTTGAAGTAAATGACGGCTTCATCACTCAATTTTTTCTTCAAATAAAAATCTCCAAATTTATAAAAAAAATCTGCTTGGTCTCTTGTTTTAAAAAAATTACGGTATTCATTGCATTTCAAAAAGTACGTTTCTGCGGTATCGTATTGATTTTGATGCATATACACATCTGCCATATTGATTAAGGATTCGACAATATTGCCTTTGTCTTCCAACTCATGGAAAATATGCAACGCATCTTGATGCCGTTCTAAGGCTTCTTGATATTCCCCCATCAACGTCAAGACTTTGCCATAAACGTTTTGTAAACCACCAATTCGAGCCGAATCTTTCTGTTGCAATGCCATCCCATAAGCTCTTTTCACATTTTTAAGGGCAGATTCCGTATTTTTTGCCTTCAAATACGTACTACAAATATTTTGTAAGGAAATTAAAACATTTCGAGCATCATTGCGCTGCTCCGCAACCCCAAGTGATGACCAATAGTATTCCACCGCATTATCAAAATCGCCCACAATCCCATACAAAGCCCCCAAACCATGATAAGCAAACTCTACCGCCTCCATATCATGCACCCGTTTGGCAACATCCAATGTTAATAAATAATAATCTTTGGAAACTTTATAATCGCCCATTTTGCGATTGATAATCGCCCAATCGTTATAAATCGCTAATTTATCGGTATCAGACAGCATTTCCGCCAGTTTCAACCCTTGTTGATAGGCGGTTTTTGCCTCATTCAATAAATTATTATTTTCATAAACCAACCCTCTTGCCCGATAAATATCCAAGGACATCCAAACAGGAGTGCCATAATCATTGGCTTTGCGCCCTGCCGAATCAATCAAACGGAGGGCTTGAGGCAAATCTTTAAAGGATATTTTTTTGGATTTTTTTAAAATGACACTAACTTCTTGTCGAAAAGCCGTCGAATCAGGGTTATTATGCGCCAACACCGTCCCAATGCTTTGTGAAGTGACCACACAAAACAAAATGATCAAGGTTTTTCGTAACAACCTATCAAAGGCAACATAGGACAAGGTGTTTCTCATATAGATTTCAGGAAAAACAATCGTTTTAGTTCGGACATAAAAAAAACCTGCAATACTTATGCCGTAAAGCAGGTTTTTGTGCGACTTTTATAATTGGGATAACAAATTAACGCTCTTTCCGTTTATCTTCGCAACCATTAGAGCCACTGCTCCCACTGCCAGACTCACCACCTTTGATTTGGAATTGAGCCTGCGCTGATAATTTTTCTTTTTCTGTTAAAATCGCTTCAATTGCTTGAATTGTTTTTTTCATTTTTAATTCATTTAATTGTTTAAAAAGAAAGTTAACTGCCATTTTACCCAATATTCATTAAGGTGGGGTGCTACCCGTACCATCAGAAGGCGTACCAGAAGGCGTACCAGAAGTAGCATTATTGTTATTGGACCCGCTACTCATCGACATGCTTCTGCCAAGCTCTCTGCGTTTATCTTCCTCGCCGTCACCCCCGCGAAGGCGCAACAAATCGTGTTCTGATAAGATTTCTTTTGAAAAGAGTCGATTCCGAATCTCTTGGATTGTCTTTCTCATTTTAAATCAGTTTGTGGATAAAAATAATATATAATATTTTGAAAAATAAATACTTACATTAAAAATCGATGTTGCAAATTTCTATCCGCCTGCGCCTGTGAGGGGCGGTGGTGGTGGTGGCACCGTAGGCACTACGGTAAACAGGTCTTTTCGTTTGTCCTCTTCGCCATCGCCGCCGCGTAACTGGAACATATCTTTTTCAGATAAAATTTCTTTTGAAAAGAGTTTTCTACGGATTTCTTGAATGGTCATCATTTGTGTAGTTTCCTTAGTAATTGTTAAAAATTGAACTGAATGTTTTCAAAAGGTTTGTTTTACCTTTTTCGTGACTCAAATGTGCAGGGTTTAAAAACTATAAGGAATCCTTATTTTGGATTTTTTTGACAGAGCAACTTGCAAATATTACA
>JBDLWG010000219.1:0-4099 GCA_039804385.1 Bacteroidota bacterium | reverse complement strand
CCGCCATTGCCGGGGGCAATGAATATATTTCTGCAAAGCGGACTTTGCTTCATTTTCCAAGCTAAGGCGTGTTCACGTCCGCCACCTCCGAGTATTAAAATATTCATATTCAATGATTTATATAATTAACTGGTTTTTATAGGATAAATTGGAACGCGGATGACGCGGATTTTCACGGATTTTTTGTTTGTGATACGATTGGAATACAGATAATGTAGATTAAGCAATTTTAACAATTTTTTGTTTTATACTTCGCAAACGATACTTTTGCGATACAATTGGAACACGGATGACACGGATTGGGCGAATTTGCACGGCTTTTTTTTTAAATGCATAAATAGAATTTTAAAAAAAATCCGTGCAAATTCGCCTAATCCGTGTCATCCGTGTTCCAACTGTACCTTAAATTTTAATTAAATAGGATTAACCAATCCTATTCCAATCACTATTAATTTTAAGTCTTTAGATGTATCTTATGGCTGTTGGAATAGATTTTTCTTACAAAATCCGGCTTTTTGCCAAAGTTTAAAACAAACCCTAATTCAATATTGCTTGCTTTTAAATAATTTTGCAATTGCAATTCATGTTCATCAATAATAGATTCACTTGCTTTCAATTCGAGTATAATAATATTATTGACAACTAAATCCGCAAAATATTCGCCAACTTCTATTTGCTTATAAAAAACGGGACAACGTTTTTGAGGCAGCACTTCTAATCCTTTGTTTTTTAATTCAAGGTAAAGCGCATTTTGATACACTCTCTCTAAAAAACCATAACCTAATTGATTATAAACTTCATAAAAAGAATTTAAAATACTGTCTGTCAATGATTTATGTATGAGCATAGTATGTGTAGTTTTTTAAAATTAAGAAATAAAAAATACAATTTAATCCATCTTATCCGCCATGCAATTCATATCCTATTTTCAAAGCGCAATATTATTCAAAAATTCGGAACTTTATAGTTTTGAATTTTTTTTTTCAAAAAAAATTTACTTTGAGTAATATTAGTATACTATTGAAACACGGATGACGCGGATTGGGCGGATTTTCACGGATTTTTTGTTAGGATACTATTGGAACGCGGATGATGCGGATTGGGCGGATTTTCACGGATTTTTTATCAGAATACTATTGGAACGCGGATTTTCATGGATTTTTTTATTGTTATTATTTTTACGGATTATAATTTGTATCAAAATAAAAAATCCGTGCATTCGCGTTCCAATATACTAATAAAAATCCGCGTCATCCGTGTTCCAATAGTATTCTGATAAAAAATCCGTGAAAATCCGCCCAATCCGCATCATCCGCGTTCCAATAGTTAGTATCCTAACAAAAAATCCGTGAAAATCCGCCCAATCCGCGTCATCCGCGTTCCAATAGTATCCTAACAAAAAATCCGTGAAAATCCGCCCAATCCGCGTCATCCGCGTTCCAATAGTATCCTAATTTCTCAAAATAAAGATAAATATTTTAATCATTTACAAACATATGAAAATCAATTGTTTAATTATTGTTCTAATTCTTTTGATGAGCCGTTGTAATTCGACTCTTGAAAATTGCGATACTCAAAACTGGTTTAAAACGAATCCGAAAATCAAGCTAACAGGTGGGCGGAATGAATTGCATGGTTATTTATTTTGCTATCCGAGCGATTTTATCGCGCCGCGCAATGCTCATTTGACTGAAAACGATACGCTCACGGCACTCGCGCCTAATGATACCGTCAAGATTCAATATTACATTGGCAAGGTGATTCCGCATAAAAATTGCCCTGAAACACCTGAAGAACATCAAAAAATCGCTGCAAAATTGGATTCTATCGTTGAAAAAGCTCAAAATCAGCCAAATGCACCTTTGAAAAATGCTAAAATCATTCATTTTTGTCGGAATCAAGAAGATTTAAATATGCTTTTTTGGGCGGAAACGAAAAGTCATACGTTATTATATGGTGTTATGTTGTCCGAAATTCCGATGCAAGGCGATTTGCAAGAATCGTATATGATTTTTAAGATTCCAAAATCACAATACAAACAATATGAATCTATTCTTGCTGCAATGAGTCCCAATTTTGGGCGTTTTTTTTAACACATAGTTCACATAGGAGGACATAGGACACATAGGACACATAGGGGCAATCTGCCCTATGTGTCCTATGTCCTCCTATGTGAGCTATGTGTTAAAAAACCAAAAAGGATTGATAAGAAAATTGCAATTATCATAATGATACCTGCTTGCCACCACCAATCTAAATTAGGCAATATGATTGGAATTTCAAAAGCGACAATGCGCAATATTATAGCGTATAAAATGTATTTCACAAAATATTTGTAATCAATAGATAATTTTAATAATTTTTTAGCTAAAACAATTTGTGCTATTAACGCGCTCATTTGCGTCAAGCAAGCAACCATTGCCGCACCAATACCTTGATACATCGGAATTAATATTAAATTTAAAACAATATTTAAAATACAGATTATCAAGAAAGTACGACTTAATTCCATTAAAAAACCGCCTGCTGTCAACAACGCTCCATAAATGTATGAACCCAAAGCCGTTCCAACAAATGCAAACATTAAAAAGCCTAAAATAGCACCCGCCGATGTACTGCAATTCGGGTAAAGTAAGGTCATAATTTCCTGTCGGAAAGGCAAAATCGTCATCGCGCCCGCGATTGAACCTGCCCAAATCCAATCGCTACTCAATTTTAACAAGTCATTTACGCTTTCTTTTGCCTTCAATCGCTTCGCAAACATGGGTAACAAGAGTCCTGCAAATAAAAATCCAATGATATTTGCCGCTTCATACAAGCGATATGCGGCGGCGTACATGCCCGCTTGTGCTTTTCCGTCAGGTAATAAACGTTCTATCAACAATTTGTCGGTTTTAGTGGCGAGTGTCATTAACAAAACCGTTAAAGCATAAGGATAACTGTGGCGCAAGATAACCCACAATACTTTCGTATTAAATTTATAATTAAAAATTTTAATTTCTTGCACAATACATTGATAACCAACGATTACGGCAAGGATTAAACTCAACGTTTGGGCGTAAATAAAGGAATTTAATTCAAAATGAGGTGCTAAAAAGGGCATCCATAACAACGCACTTGCTAACAAAACCAAACAAAATTTGTCTAAAACGGAAAACCAACTGTCGGTTCGATACCAACCTAAGCCTGCAATACAAGACCGAAAATAAAGGATTAAAGAACTCAAAATGCCATTCAGCGTCAGCAAAGCAATGATTTTAAAATATTTTGTTTCATAATTGAATGCAAAAAAAAGGGCAATTGTTATCACAGCGTATAATCCGCATAAGCCAAGTTTCAAAATAAAAATAATGGGGAAATATTTATGCAGCAATTTAGGCGATTGTGCAATTAACCTATTATTGAAACTTTGAATGCCGAAATCATTGACAATCATGGATAAAAATGCCAAATCGGTCAATACCGCATACATGCCATAGGCTTCCGCGCCCACCCGATTTTGCACGGTTCGGTCAATGCCGAAAATGAAAAATGGTTTTATCAATAAATTGACGGCGATTAAAAAAAATAAATTGAGGGAAAACGTTCTATTCAAAATTATTTTTTTAAGCGAAATAAAAAATCTTTGAATGCGGGCTGAACCGAATTAAAAGCGGTTTCATCAAAATTAGATTTGCCGTACCAAACGCGTTCAAATATTAAAGTCACTTGTTGGAAAGCGGCAAAATGATTATTTTCTTTCAATTCAAACAAATAATGTTGATTGGTTTTTTCTTTTTTCCAACGAATCCAATTCGATAAAGTCAATTCTTTTAAAATAGATAAATAGTATAATCTAATTGCAAGTGTAAATTCTTTATTATCAATTGCTTTTTGTAAATGTGGGTCTAAATCAACCGTTTCTAAATTTGCCTCTAATTCATCCAAACGAAGTGATGCCGAATTTAAAACAATTTTTTTAGATTTGGGTGCAAACAAATTGCCTGCATGTATCATTTTCAAAACCAAAAAAGAAAGCAAAGCAGCAGCCGTCATGATAAAGAGCCATTTTGCGATTTCGCCCCAAATGCCCAACATTTTTGGGTCAAAATGCCAATTT
>JBDLWG010000218.1:0-7281 GCA_039804385.1 Bacteroidota bacterium | reverse complement strand
AAAAAAATTAATTTGAATGAAATATTTTTTACCTTTTCTTGCATGTCTCGTTTTGTGTATTCAAACAGCTCAAACTCAAAATGTGACCATTTCGCCGAATCCTGCCAGTAAAGCCGTACATGCGGATTCTGCAGACGTTTTTGCCCATACAGTGGTCAAAAACAATGCGACCAGTAGCAAAACCTTTCGTTGGGAACGCACCATCCGTTCTGCTACAATGGGTTGGGATATTGCTATATGTGATAAAAATTTATGTTATTTACCTTCTGTCAGCACCCGAGATATGACCCTTTCGGCGGGCGAAGAAGGTCGAATGGATGTTCATATTTACCCAAATCGGGTGGTTGGGGCAGCCGTTATTGAAGTAAAAGTGACAGAAGTGGGTAATAATAGTAATACTTCAACCTGCATTTACTATTTCAATACGCCTGTTGGAACGAAAGATTTGATGAATAAAGCGTCTAATTTGCGGATTTACCCGAATCCTGTTGTGGATCATTTTTCAATCATTGATGATAATGATATTGTTGAAACGATTGCTATTTATAATATGATTGGGCGGCAAGTGCGCACGTTCAAAACAAGCGAAGAAGCAAAATACAGCATTGGCGATTTGCCTGATGGCATGTATTTAATTCGGTTCTATTCGGCGAATGGTTTGATGGTTAAAATATTGAGAATCAATAAGATGCGTGTTCGTGCATAACTAAAAAGACTTTTCAGAGCGTGCCATTTTTGTTTAATATTTTTTTTGCAAAAAAATATTAAACAAAAATGGCACGCTCTACTCCTACTGTGGCGGCGCATTTTTTCTTCTTTTGTGCCAATAAAAAACGCTGCTTCCACGAGCAGCGTTTTTTGTTGACGGAATAGGTTATGACCAGTGAAAAACCGCGAATGTAAGCATATGATACATGAGATAAATCATTTAAAATCAATAAGTTCCAGTTATTGACGCGGTTTTAAAACTTAAAAAACACGCGATACGATTCTCAACGAACTCTGATATCGGTGGTTCTAACATTGGTTTCGGACGTTGCTGCAGAACCGAAAACGATAAGGACAATGCAAAGGGCTGCTAAAATGATCATAGATTTTTGGAGGATTTAGTGATTAAATAATCAGTTTTGGTAAATAAGGCTTTTTATAGGAATGTGACAGATGCGTATTTTAACTATCACTTCCCCTAAAAAGGTAATTGTTAGATTTTGAATACAAATATACTATTAAAATTTTGAATAATGCAAAAAAACAAGTCATTTATTTTTTAATAACCTGCTTTTACACCATACAATTCATAAAACGTGCCGAAATAAAAAATATTCTTTTTATCTTTTTATATTTTATTGAATGATTTGTAAATGTTTGTTAATAAAATGTTTAACATGTAATCCGTTTGTTGTAAACTCGGTTTTAAAGCTGTAACTATTTTGTTACAAGTCTGAAAATAAAATAAAAATAGGGATTTTAAATAATATTATAATTTAAAATATACAAATAAAATGTTTTTTTAAGCCCCAAAAACAGCAATGATTTTATAACAAGGTGCTTACTTGAAATAATATTTTTTTTATTTTAAATTAAAATAAAAAAATATCAAAATATTAATTTTTTTTGAATAAAAATTATGAAATATGAACACTTTGCCTGTATCTTTGTTTGGTAAATATCGACTCTTATAAAAGAATGTTTTTTCGCAGGCTAAAAAAATATTTTTTTTTTGAAAAATGTGACTTCCTAAAAAAGGTACGTCAGAATATCGTAACAGTTCAGCAAGCGGTTTTAAAAATAAAAAGCTAAAAGCAAATTTATCTAATCCATAAATTTTATATTTTTAACTGCTTCATTGTAAATTAGTTAGCATTTTATCAATCCTTCTCAAAAAAGGATTTTTACATAAAGAGTGTTTTCATTTGGTTTTTTGGGGTTATACAGGGTGTCGTTCCTTTATGGATTCGGTGCCCTGTTTTTTTCGTTTAGATCCACTTTTTTTAGAATCCAGTAAAAATCGCTTTCCAATGTATCAGAACAAAACCATGCTATTCCAAGGTGCTTTATTGTTTTTGAGCTTGCAAAATCTTCCTGCCTATGCACAACAACCGACAGCTCCTTTTTCTACTGCTTCCTTTGTCAAGGTTCATCAAAATGAATCAATTCAAGCATTGTTAAAAAAACAACAATTCGTATTTAAATGGACAGATAAAGATGTCCAAGATGCTCAATTAGTGCGTCAATATCGCACGGAAGCCAATGGCGTAAATCATTTTGTTTGGAATCAAACGGTTGAAGGGATTGAATTAGCAGGAGCTGTTTTAAACATTCACGTCTTGCCTTCTGGGGAAATTTTACAAGTTGGGAATCGCTTCGTCCCAGATTTGGCAACCAAAGTGACCATTACAAAACCTGCAATAACGGCTGAAATGGCGGTTCAAAAAGCTGCAAAAGTATTGAAAATTTCGCCTGTTTATGATTTGAAAATAAAGCAACAAATTGATAATCAGCATATTGTATTTGAAAAAAATAAAGATTGGCAGGAGAATATTAAAGCACAATTGCAATTTTTTCAAGATGAATCCAATCCTAAATTACCCATTTACTTGGTTTGGCAAATTACCTGTATGCAGCGCGGGCAGCAAGATAGGTGGTCTTTTAACATAGATGCTACGGATGGAACGCTTCTAAACCAAACAAATCAAACCATTTATTGCCATTTTGAACATCCTGCAACTGAAAAAAATTCAGATGATTGTAAACAAAAAGGGGCTGAAAATAATTTACTTGATGTGCCTAATTTTAAACAAAAAATGTTGAATATGGGTTCTTATCGGGTATTTCCGTTACCGATAGAGAGTCCTATACATGGCAATCGCAATTTGGAAATCAATCCTGCAGACGCAGCTGCTTCTCCCTATGGTTGGCATGATAACAATGGAATCATCGGAGCCGAATTTCAAATTACAAAAGGCAATAATGTACATGCCTATGCAGATGAATCTGGTATAGATAGCATTTCTCAACCTGAGCCAAATGGTGGTGCCAATTTGTTATTTGATGCCCCTTTTGACCCCAATTTGGAACCCATTCCCAATCGAAATGCAGGTATTATTAATCTTTTTTATCAAGTCAATCGCTTGCACGATATAACGCATAAGTATGGTTTTGACGAACAAGCAGGCAATTTTCAGGATAAAAATTATACGAATCGGGGTGCGGGCGAAGATTATATCAAGGCGCGCGCCCTTTCGGGGCGATTGAGGTCGGCGGCAAACAATGCTTATTTCATTCCTTCGGCGGAGGGCGATAATGGTGTAATGGCGATGTTCGTCTGGACACGCACGAAAGATACCGCCTTACGCGTCACTGCACCTGCGAATTTAGCAGGCAATTATGAAACAGGAGTGGCGGGTTTTGGTGCAACGATTGGTGCAAACCCCATTACAGGACAAACAATTTGGGCAAATGACGGCTCGTTAGCACCAAATTATGGTTGTAATCAATTGATTAACAATGTGTTAGGCAAAATCGTGTTTTTTGAACGCGGGACTTGTGAATTTGGCAATAAAGCGTTGAATGCACAACAACGGGGCGCAATCGGCTGTGTCATCTGCAATTACGACGATGCGGTGAGTCAAATGGCAAGCGGCAGTTTTGGCGCACAAGTGACGATTCCAACGGTGATGTTGAAAAAAAGGGATTGTGACCGTTTGCGAAATAGTGTTGGAAATGGCTTATCTGTGACATTCCAATCGACGCAAAATCGGAATGAACCCCAATATTTGGATTCGGATTTTGATAATGGCATCATCGCACACGAATTTATGCACGGGGTTTCCAATCGATTGACAGGGCGCAATTTCGGTTGCCTACCAAATAATGGCGAATCGATGGGCGAAGGTTGGAGTGATTTTTTGGCATTGGCTATCACGGCGAAACCGACCGACCGCGCCGCGCAACGCAGAGGTATCGGTACATATGTGTCGAGACAAGGCGTTGATGGCAAAGGGATTCGGAAATATCCGTATTCTAATGATTTGATTATCAATCCTTTAACGTATGATGACATTATTTTAGAACCTGAAATCCATGCGGTCGGAACGGTTTGGGCAGCGATGTTGTGGGATTTATATTGGAAAATGATAGATAGGTATGGTTTTGATGCGAATTTGAATAATACCAATTCGGGCAATGGGCGGGCTTTGCGGTTGGTGATGGATGGAATGAAATTGCAACCTTGCAATCCTGGTTTTGTGGATGGGCGTGATGCGATTTTGGCAGCCGACCGTGCCGATTTTTCGGGTGCGCACCAATGTTTGATATGGGATGTTTTTGCAAGACGCGGTTTGGGTTTCAAGGCAAAACAAGGTCTTGCAAGCAAAACGGAGGATGGACAAGAAAATTTTGACCCGTATCCGTATTGCGATAAGCGATTGAAATTGGAAAAAATAGCGACACAACAGATTCAAGCAGGGCAACAAATTGTTTATAATTTAAAATTAATCAATCATAAAGGCTCCAATATTACGGGCATCACCTTGTATGATACGTTGGCAGCGAATACGACTTATATTCCCAATTCGGGCGGTACATTGAATGGTAATGTTATTATTTTCAATAATTTAAATATAAACATTGGTGATACTTTGAATTTGACATACCGCGTTTTGAGTTCGTTTAACAAATGTTCTGGATTGCAATTTGAAGAACGTTTTGAAAATGGAAACACGCGTTGGCAATCTGAAATCTTCAAAGGCAATGCCGCAGATGGGTTTCAGATAAAACAAAATGTTGGTGTTAATAATTCAAATGCGTTGTCGATTCAATATCAAACGTTGAAAGGAACGTTTGATGTGGCGAGCCGATTGATTACGCCGATACGGGTGCTTGCGCCGAATCCTGTGTTGCGTTTTGAACATAAATACGGTACAGAAGTGGCAAATGATGGCGGAATTGTGCAAATTTCGACCGATAATGGGTCGAATTGGCAAGATTTGAGTACTAAAATGTTTCAAAATCCGTATCGAGGCAAGATTGATGCACGAACTTTCGGTATGCCGACTCAAGCCTTTTGGGGTAATAGTCCCAATTATCAACCGACTTATATTGATTTGGCGGCGTATCGCAATCAGGATATTTTATTGCGTTTTCGATTTGCGACCGACACGAGTCATGCAGGCGCGGGTTGGCAGATTGATAATCTTTTGTTGATGGATTTATTTGCCTATAAAACAGGTGCGATTGCCATTTCTGCACAACGCGATACGGCTACTGCGACCTTGCCTTTTCGCGGAACGGTGGTAGAACCATTGCTTTGTACGAACCTTAATGAATTGAATAACAATGATTTAAAAATAAATATTTTTCCAAATCCATCTAATGAAACGACAATTATTCGTTTTGACAGACTTGTAACAGGACAATTACAAGTAACGGATGTGGCAGGCAAAATCGTTTTTAAATCCGATTTAAAAAACGAAATGTTGCAAGCCATTTCGGTTTCTAATTGGGCAAAAGGAGCGTATTTTGTCACCATTCAAACTAATGAAATGCGTAAAACATTGAAAATCATGGTGTATTGATGTAGAAGTCGTAAACGCTTGGTCGTCGGAAAATTTATTGCCCGCGAATTGCGGCAATAAATTTCCCGACGACCAAGCGTTTTTCATCAATCCTTACTGCACGTCTTTTAAAATTAACGCTCCTTTTGCTCCATGTTGAAAAATACCCTTTTTCAATTCACCCGCAGCAACGATTTGACGCGTCTTTTCCTCTATTTTTGAATCCGTTATATATATAATTGAATTTAATATCTTATGATTCGGAGCATCCAAAAAGGCTCTACCTGCGGCATCGGTCAAGGGGATTTCAAAAGTTGTTCCTGCGGCTACAGGTTTATCCGATACGATTTGCACCACCTCGAAACGAATACTGGAACCATCCGCAGCAGGTTTTTTGATTTGGGTCTGTTTGATTTTGACAATATAATGATGTCCCCATTCATAATCCAATTTTTCAATAGGCGCGTAAAAAAAAGTCCAATCTGCCGTTTCCGATTTGCGCACCAAATAACACCATTGCGCCGATTCGCCTTGTGCAATTGTTTTATGGTGTTTGATATGCCAAATTTCTGTTTTAGGCGGCTCTTTTTTTGCATCCACAGAAACGCTCGTACAACCACTTGATTGACTGATAATCAATGCAATACAAATAAGTAATTTCATATTTTTGATATTTGAAATGTTGTTAATTGAACCAATCATCCTTATAATTGCTCAATTTCTGCAATGCTTAGACCTGTTGATAACGCAATAATTTCAAATGAAATCCCTTGTTTCTTCAAAACTTGAGCTACTTCAATTTTACCTTCAATTTTACCCTCTTCAATCCCTTCGAGTCTGCCTTCGACTCTCCCTTTTTTCTGCTCTCCGTCAATAAATCGCTGTATTTGTTCCGCATGTTTGGCTTCGGATTTAATGTAACTAAAATCTTCTTCCGTCAATTTTTGCCGATTGATGATGCGAATGATGTCTGCAAATACAGGGTCGGATGTATAACTCTCAAAATCGGCTTCGGTATTATTTTCATTGCGCGTGCGTTCTGCAAAATCGAACCAGCGTCGATACGGTTTAATTTCTTGGCTTTTGACAATATTATGTTGGAATAAAAAGTAAATTTTATTTTTACCCATAAACTCCAAATCTTTATGCTTATTTTGCATAATTTTCAAAATTTGTTTTCGTTTTTCCAACAACGGTTTCAAGGTTTGTTTGGTCACGGTTTTAAGATTCCAGAGGATATTATCTGCCAAAAACACTTCAACCGCTTCGGGCAATAATTTATAGGTGACATAATTTTCATTTTTAAAATGCAAAATGTCATCTACCATCCAAATAACGGTCAAAACGGGAGCCAAATCTTGATAATCTTTAACGGTAATATTAAGACCAGACTTCATAAAAACCGTTTTATTTTGCATCGTCTCCATTTGTAACACCGTATTGACGGCGTGATACAAATAAAATCGCCTTACAACGTCGGTTTTATACCATTGCTGCATATCAATCGTGACGTATTGACCATTAATCTTACAGCGATAATCAAAAATGACCTTCGCTGCATCGTCTGTCACCCGATTTTCTTCGGGTAATCTTTGAAATTCTTCAATTTTGACTTGAAGGAAATCTTCTAAAAAACGTTTCGCAATGTGGTCATGGGAGAACACACGCTTAAAAAAACGGTCGTAATTCAAAGGGGCAAGGTAGTACATCGCATTTGATTTTTAAA
>JBDLWG010000217.1:0-2823 GCA_039804385.1 Bacteroidota bacterium | reverse complement strand
ATGTTACGGTGCGACGCACCTCAAACGCGGGTTCCAATTCCATTTTGCTACAAAGGTTGCGGTGCTACGCACCTTTTTTGATTCTGTGGGTAATGGATAGGGTTGCAACCTCGCCGACCTTGATTATTTCGACCTTGATTATTTTGATAGTTTATTTCGACTCAACTACTTAGGATGCAAAGGTAGTCCAAAAACTTGTAGAAACTGCATTTTTTAATCTTTTTTCTGCAAAAGTACCTTGTACGTTTCCGAAATGATTTATAAAAAAAATTATCGTCTCCAGGTGGTTGTCCATAAAACATCGGTTTCACCTGCGACTTCCAAACCTGCATTCCTGCCCGTTCCTTCATAAATCAATTGGTCTTTTTCAAAAAAACGAATGTGAATCATCGCTTGTAAACTTTCACTCATTTTGCCCGTCATTTCGCCTTGAATCGGTGAAATGAGGTTGCCTGTTCCTGCTTTGGTCGCGCTGATGTCCAATTGATATTGACGGTCTTTAAAACTTAAAAAGACTTGATTATCAACCAGTTGTGCTTTCATTTTTGCTCCTGTATAGGTTGCAAAACGATGTAATTTGCCTTTAAACCAGAAGCCAACAATGTATCCAATAAAATGTGTCCCCAAAAATGGAATATGCGCAACCGACGCAATCAACGAAATCGGTGCATTCAAATCATTGTTAAAATGATTGGTTTGCAACCAAATCCAACCGCGTGGAAACGAAATGCCCCAATCTTTCTCTATATAGCCGCGCCCGCCTCCAAAATCAATGCTTTTCCCATCCATTTCCAGCGAACCTGTAATCGTGTGATTCAAACTCACGACTCCATGATAGCATTCCATAAACGGCACAAACGAAAACCAACCCATAATCCCGGGCGCACCCAACATCTTTGTCCAAGGCGTTGTATTTTGAAAAGTCAAACTGCCTTTGATATTCGGCAAATTAATTTTTAAAGATTGCGTAGAAAATTGATTATCAGCCAATTGTAAATTAAAATCAAATTCAGAAGGGACAAAATCACTTGCCTCAAAACGATGGTATTCAGACGTACATTGTTTCCCATTCAAGACTTGTAGGAACGCATGTGCCTTGCCATCCCGATCCATTGAGATACCAGGAATGAAAGCAAAAGCGTATTGCTCCGTTTTATCGACGATTTTAAGATACCAACCTTCAAAATATCGGTTCGTTTTGCCCCAACCGTGGTACATATCGGGTTGCCAAGTGGCGCGTAGGCGGCGAATCAAATGCTTCATTGAATTTATATGATTTTGATGAATTTCATCCATAACAATAAATACATCAATTAGTTATGAAGCGAATCAGGAATAAACGCGTTAACACAATCCTAATCTATGCCTATTATCAACCAAATATCCATTCTAAACGTTACTTTTGCGGGCAAATTTGAACCATGTTACCATTAAAATTTATTTATTATATATGAAAATTTTTAATTTAAATAATAAATCAGCCTTTTACGCGCTGGTTATGATGCTTTTTTGTAATGGTTTTTGGGGTTGTATCACGATTCCGAATCGCTTTTCGGTTATTGCGCCTGGTTATTGGCGTGCTGAATTGCAATTGGACGACAAAACCATTGCGCCGAATCGATTGCCATCCAATGCTTTTGAAAAAATCAATGTGCGTTTTGAGGAAGCCACAGGTGGTGCTTTGCCGTTTTTGATGGAGGTCAAATATATGAATGACACGGCGTTTACCATCGAACTTATCAACGCAAGTGAACGGATTTTGGTCAAAAGTGATGAAATAAGTTTCGGACGCGACCGAAAAACGGGAAAAGATACCTTGATGATTCGTTTTCCGATTTACGATAGTTATATTAAAGCGATTTATAATGAAAAAGTGATGGAAGGCGATTGGGTGGTTCCAGCTAAAAAATTATCCATTCCGTTTGTAGCGCATAATGGTCAAAATCATCGATTTACGACGTTGGCGAAAAAACCAAAAGCCGATTTGACGGGGGCTTGGGAAACGACTTTCGGGGTGGGCGATTCGATTCCAGAAAAAGCGATTGGCGAATTTAAACAAACGGGCAATCAATTGACAGGGACTTTTCGGACCGAAACGGGCGATTATCGGTTTTTGGAAGGCGAAATTCAAGCTGATAAAGTGTATTTATCGTGTTTTGATGCAGCACATGCGTTTCTTTTTGAAGCCAAATGGCATGTGGGCGATACGTTGACGGGCATTTTTCGGTCGGGCAGAAGTGCCAAATCCATTTGGACGGCGGTGCGTAATAAAAACTTTCAATTGCGCCAAGCCGATCGTTTAACGTTTTTGAAACCTGGTTATAAAACGCTTGATTTCAAATTTAAAACGCCAGAAGGTACAGAAATCAGTCCAAACGCGCCTGAATATCAAGGAAAAGTTAAAATTATTCAAATTATGGGCAGTTGGTGTCCGAATTGTAAGGATGAAAGTCGATTTTTGGTAGGGTATTTGCGGGATAATCCGAGTATTCCCCTTGCCGTGATTGGGCTTGCATTTGAACGCACGCCCGAAAGTGCTGGCGAGCAAATAAAAACATATCGCGCTAAAATGAACATTCCTTATGCGATTGCAATCGCTGGGACTTCCAATAAAAAAGAAGAGGCTGCTAAGGCATTGCCTGCATTAAACCATGTCATGGCTTATCCGACAACGATTTTCATCGATAAAAAAGGCGTTGTTCGCAAAATTCATACAGGGTTTGATGGACCCGCAACAACTGAATACCCGAAATTTGTACAAGAATTTGACGTTTTTGTGAAGCAATTAGCAAGTGAAAAATAAAAAAATATTATTATAATAAC
>JBDLWG010000216.1:0-5250 GCA_039804385.1 Bacteroidota bacterium | reverse complement strand
ATGTTACGGTGCGACGCACCTCAAACGCGGGTTCCAATTCCATTTTGCTACAAAGGTTGCGGTGCTACGCACCTTTTTTGATTCTGTGGGTAATGGATAGGGTTGCAACCTCGCCGACCTTTATTCGATACGAATTATTTGATTATCAATGAGTTACATTTCGATAGCTTATTTTGGTTTAACTATTTATGGCTCATTGCTTCGTGAAAAATAGGTTACAATAGTCCGTTTTGCTCCAATTTTAGTTTCAATTCCAACCGAATCGGTCGAAAAAAGTGCGGCAAGTTTTGCTTGAGTTTATATTACAAATCGTATCGGTCACAAACCCCGTTTTGCTGCTTTCTAATTTTAGCAAGTAATAAACAACCATTTTCTAAAAAAAATTTGTTTCTTTGCAGCTTGTTTTTAGGGTCGGAAATAAAAATTAGGTGATATGATTCAAAATTATTTTAAGTATAAATTATTGGTTATCAGTTTAATAGCGATAACAGCCTGTCAGAAATGGGATATTTACGGTGTGGATACGAGTGGCATGGGCGCGGAATACGCGATTCCTATCTTGGAAGGCAAGACTTCGTTGCAAGAAGTATTGCGCCCTTTTGACCAACGTGCTTTTTTTGAAATCGCGCCTGATGGTTTGATGACGCTTTATTACAAAGGTCAAATTCAAGCGCGCTCGTCCTTAGACATTTTCAACAGCATTCAACAACAATTGATTGTGCCGATTCCGTTGCAGGATTCGGTCACGCAAATCCCTGTAAAGCCGCCTACAGGCGTGCAAGTCACCAAAACCCTCATCAAAACAGGTGAATTGACCGCATTATGTTGGTTGCCGAGCCAGTTTACGGAGGTTTTGGACATTACGATTTACGCCCCACAGTTGAAAAAAAATGGTCAAGCGTTTTCGCGTACGTTTACGGCTTATCCCAATTCGCCGATTCCTTCTTTGAATCGTTATGACATTAGCGGTTACAATTTGGTGGCACAAAATGATTCTATTTTCCTCATTTATGATGCCCGCAAACGCTCGAATAATGAACGTGTGGTGATTCCTTTGAATACATCGACAGGGCGCGGCATTGCGATTCAACTCAATAATTTGGTTTTCAGTTATGCGGAAGGTTGGTTGGGGCAATCGCCCTTTCAGACGGATAGAGATACGATTGACATTGATTTTTTTGATAATTGGAAAATTGGCGAAGTCAAATTTGTAAATCCATCGGTTGACATCACTTTGGACAACTCATTTGGCTTTCCTGTCCAAGCGATTGCACGGGCGGCAAATGTCATAACCATTGATAATCAAACACTTGCGTTGCGCAGCAATATCCTAAATAATTTGGTGGTGAATTATCCGACCTTACAAGAAATTGGTCAAATCAAGCGCACGGTGATTCATTTTGATAAAAATAATTCTAATATTGATAGTATTATCAATTCCAATCCTGCTAAATTTGATTATTGGATTGAAGGTTTGACCAATCCTGATACGTCTCGGCGCGTGATTGGCTTTTTGACGGATTCGAGTTTTTTCAAATTGCAAGTGGAAGTTCGATTGCCCGTTTGGGGAACGGCGAAAAATTTTGAGGTGACGCAGGAGTATCCCCTTCAATTGTCGAATTATGATAAAGTGGATTATGTTGAGTTTAAACTCAATACGCAGAATGAAATGCCAATAGGTGTTGGTTTGCAAGGTTATTTTAGGACGGAAAACAAAACGATAGTGGATTCGTTGTATGTCAGTGCCAAATCGATATTGGCGGGTGCGCCCGTAGATGCGGCGGGCAATGTCACAGGCGCGTCGAAACAAACGGCTTTTATCAAAATGGACGCGGCAAAATTTGCCAAAGTGCGCAATTGTACCAATATGGCATTGAAATACAACTTTGCAACCACTGGTAATGCGACGATTCCCGTCAAAGTCAGAAGTCAACAACAGGTGAAAGTTCAAATCGGCATGAAAGTCGGCTTAAAATAAAAAGCAACCTACTTTATGGATATTTTACAAAAATACGCTCATTTATTGGTCAATTATAGCCTTGATTTGAAAAAAGGCGACCGTCTTTTCGTTCAAACAACGACAATGGCAGAACCCTTAGTCCGCGAATTGTATCGAGAAACCTTGAAAGCAGGGGCGGTTATGGAGGTTGATTTTGCGTTTCGGGAGAAAAATCGCATTTTTATGACGGAGGCAGAAACGCATCAATTGCAATATATTTCACCTTTGTATAAGGCTGCTATGGAGGAGTTTGAGGCGTATTTGTACATTCGCGCTCCGTTCAATTTGCAGGAAGACCGCAATGTGGATCGGTCGAAAGGAAGGATTCGACAATTAGCGACGGCGGATTTGGCGCGTCGATATGCGGAACGGACAGGTACGCGGGCTTTGAAACGCTCGCTTTGTCAATATCCGACGGATGCGGCGGCGCAAGAAGCGGGCATGTCTTTGGAAGAATACAGTCAATTTGTTTATAATGCGTGTAAATTATACGAGCCTGACCCACAAGCGGCTTGGTTAGAAGTCCGAAAAAGCCAACAACATATTGTTGATTTTTTAAATAAATGTCGTCATATTCATTACAAATCGCCCCAAATGGATCTAAAATTTTCCTGTGAAGGTCGGATTTGGATGAATTCAGATGGACAAACCAATATGCCTTCTGGTGAAGTTTATACGTCGCCTGTCGAAAATTCGGTGAATGGGCGCGTTCATTTTACGATGCCAAGTTTGTACAATGGCAATGAAGTCGAAGGCGTAACCCTTTGGGTGAAAGACGGTTACATCGAAAAATGGGATGCGCGACGCAATAAAGAATTTTTAGATGCGATATTTCAAATCCAAGGCGCACGTCGTTTTGGAGAAGCGGCGATTGGGACGAATTATAACATCAATCGGATTACTAAAAACATTTTGTTTGATGAAAAAATTGGTGGAACGGTGCATTTGGCAGTCGGCAACTCGTATTTACAGACGGGCGGCAAAAATGAATCGCCTGTGCATTGGGACATGATTACGGACATGCGCGAAGGCGGCGAAATCTACGCTGATAATATGTTGATTTATAAAAATGGACAATTTGTAATTTAAAAAAAGACCCAATTAATTATTGAAATGATATATCAAATTTCAAAAACCAATCCAACTTTGAATGGCACGATTCGCTTAGATGGTTCTAAAAGCATCAGCAATAGATTGTTGATTATCAAGGCTTTATGTGCAGAACCATTTGAGATTTTAAATTTATCGACTTCAAAGGACACGGTTACTTTACAAAAACTTTTAAATCAAAAGTCGCCTGAAATCTATGATGCAGGAGCCGCAGGTACGACTTTTCGATTTATGACCGCGTATCTCGCTTTGCAAAATGGCACGCAGATTATGACTGGTTCGGCGCGCATGTTGCAACGTCCGATAGGTCGTTTGGTGGATGCTTTGCGCCATTTAGGTTGTGATATTGAGTATATGGGCGCGGATGGTTATCCACCCCTCAAAATTAAAACCCCTAAAATCCGAGAATCATCCAAATTAAATATTGATTCTGGTATCAGTAGCCAATATATCTCTGCGTTGCTGATGATTGCGCCGACTTTGCCACAAGGTTTGGAATTGACATTGGAAGGCAAAATTGTCTCGCTTCCGTATATTCAAATGACCTTGGCGTTGATGCAAGATTTTGGAGTGACGCATCAGTGGCGCAATAATACGATTATCGTTCCGCCGCAAGCGTATCGCGCACCCGCGCCGACTTACACGGTGGAAGCGGATTGGTCTGCCGCTTCGTATTATTATACGTTGGCGGCATTTGCGGATAAAGTTGATTTGAAATTAAACGGATTGTTTGAAAATAGCTTGCAAGGCGATGCAGTCGTGGCGCGTATCGGCGAATCTTTCGGGATTGAAACCCGTTTTGAGGGCAACGATTCAGTGCATTTGACCAAATCGGGGCATGGTGTGACGGATCTTTTTGAATATGATTTTATCAAATGTCCTGATATTGCCCAAACAATTGCCGTTTTAAGCGCGGGAAAAGGCGTGCAAACCTTGTTTACTGGTTTAGAAACCTTATTCATTAAGGAAACAGATAGGGTAGGGGCGTTGATGACCGAATTGGCAAAAACCAATGTTTGGTTAAACAAATTGCCTAAAAAGTTTTCACAAAAGAAACAAAAAGATTTTTATTTGTTGGAAGGCAAAGCCGAATTTAACACCATTCCAACATTCGACACGTATGAAGACCATCGCATGGCAATGGCATTTGCGCCTTTGGGTTTGCTGCATCCGATACAAATTGCGGATCCAGAGGTTGTTGTGAAATCCTATCCGCATTTTTGGGATGATTTTAAAACATTAGGTTTTGAAATTACGCCAATTGAAGTAGTTGAAGTTAAAGAATTGACCTAAAAAAATGCTGATTAAAAAGTTAATTTTCAAGCTATTATAACGTTTGGAGGGTTTCAAACCCTCCAAACGTTGTTGTCGATTCTTTAACATGAACCACTTAAATACTGTTTTTTGTCTGGTGTATCACAAATTGGGTAGTCGAGAAATTTATTTCTCGACTACCCAATTTGCTTGATTCAAAAACGACACATTTCTATCATCAATTGTTCTAATTTTTTGCGAATTTCGCGCTGTGTTCCTGTAAAATTATTGGTCATAAGTGAAAAAACCAATTGCCTACCCGATAAAGTGGTCACATAACCTGAATAACATTTTACGCGTGTCAAAGTGCCACTTTTGGCACGCACGCGTCCAACCGCTTCGGTTTTTTTCAACATATTGCGCATCGTGCCTGATTCGCCTGCTCTTGGCAAGGATTCAAAAAAGGTTGGAAACACCAAACTATCTTTTTGAATCGTACGCAAAATAGTGACAAGTTGCAACGGTGTAATGCCATCTCGCGGCGATAAGCCACTACCATCCATCATTAATAATCCATCTATGTCAATCCCTTTTTCGCGCCAAAAATCAAGGATGATTTTCGTTCCCATTTCCGTTGTTCCCAAACCTGTTTTTTCAAAAGCAATGATTTTCATCATCGCTTCGCAATACAAATTAATACTTTCTTGATTGGCAGGAATGACGATTTTAGCCAATATCGGCGAATAATGCGTGTAAAAAACAGTTCGTCTGATTGTCGTATCTATTTTTTGTTGCAATTGATTGGCAACCGAATCGGTCATCTCTACATTCAGCCATTTCAAACGGCGGTGCAATTGCCAAGCGGCAAAATAAGGTGGGTCAGGCAA
>JBDLWG010000215.1:0-2674 GCA_039804385.1 Bacteroidota bacterium | reverse complement strand
CCTTTCACAGGCATTGAAACCACTGGTGTAAGTACAGCATCTTGTGATTTAACTTGCTGTTCCTTCGCTTTTACTTCTTGTTTCAATTTTTTATTTGCCTCTTGTAAAGCGGATACCACTTTTGCATTTGCCGCTTGAATACTATCTCGAATGCGTTTTTCTTCTATATATTTTGCAATAAGCGTATTTGTAACCGCATTCACATCCACATCTGGCTTCGCAGCTGCGGGCGGGGCAAAAGTAGGAGCATTTATAGGTATTTGAAGCACTTCTTTCGGTGCTTCAGGCGTAAAAAGACTGTTCCCATTGATAAAAAAAGCTGCCCAACTCGTTACAAATACACCAATCGGTATATACGTCCAATACCAAAGCGTGCGTTGCGCAGGCTTATTGCCGATGTACAAACCGAGTTTTGTCAAGGTGCGAATGTAAGCAGAATCTTCTCTTGGGTTGATGCGAGCCGCTTTGAAATTTTCCCGAAGCATCGGTCGTTCAATCGGGTCGGTCGTTCCTAAATCCGTTTTACTTTCATTTTTCACTTTTTGAACTTCTAAACGAATGGTTGGCTCATTGGTATCAATCAAAACGGTGGCATCATCTGGATTAGAATCCATTAGTTTAGTCGTTTTAACCTCCGTTTCGGCAGCAGGTTTGGGCGCGGAATCGCTATTGCCCGAACCGACACGGAGTCCATCCAACATCGCCAATAATTTCTCTATATCGCCCAAACGCAACAACGTATCATGCACCAAACACCGCCGTATCATAGAGCGATACGGTTGTGGCAACAAATTTAATTTTTCGGGCAACGTTCCTGACAAAATTTGTCTGGTCAATTCAGCATTTGCCGCAGAACGATTATCGGTTTCTGTTGCCACTTGGAAGGGCAATTCATTGGCGACAATCCGATAGATTAAAACGCCCATTGCCCATATATCTACTTTTTTACTAATTTTTTCGCCTTTCAATTGTTCAGGCGCGGCATAGGCATACGACATCGCAATCGCCGAATTATGAACCGAATCATCATTCAAAAACGCTCGACTCAATCCAAAATCAGTGATTTTTGGAACCCAAACCCCATGTTCGCGGTCGATGAGGATGTTTTGCGCCTTGAAATCGCGGTGAATGATGTCGCGTTTATGCAAAAAAATCAAGCCTTCCAAAATGCCGCGCACCATTTGTTCGGTTTGTTCGGTGTTGAGCGTATTGCGTTTGAGGAATTGTTCCAAATTGCCATATTCGTAATAATTCAACACGGCAAAATCAAAAATGCCGCCCATGCCCGTATCGTATCGATAACAAGCATTGTACCGCGCAATATTGTCGTGATGCGGCATGCGATTGGCTAATTCATACTCGCGCATGAGTTCAAAACCTTTCCATTCCTCCTTGACTTGCGATTTTTTAATGGCTACATAACGCCCTGTTTTGCGTTCTTTAGCTTGATAAACTTCGCTGAACCCGCCAGAACCGATGTTTTTTTCAAAGCGGTATCGTTGTTCAAACTCTTTTTGATTCATAATTTAATCCTTTTTTGAATTTTTAAAAAATGAGGTTATACGTTGTGATGCAATGGATGTACGGATTTTTACGGATTGGTACCGATTGGTACGGATTTTTGTTTTTTGAAAAAATCCGTACCAATCGGTGCGAATCCGTGAAATCCGTACATCCATCCTATCACAAAACCATCCAGCGTAAAGTATATTTTTATTTTAAAACCATCAATAACATTGCTATCAACGAAATGCCCAATAAAACCCATACTGCTTTTGCCATAAAACCAGCTCCTTCTGGGTCGGTTTGGAAATCATCGCCGATTTTCGGGGGCAAAGGGTCTGTAATGTCCGCAAGCGAACTTGGTTCCACAGGGGCATTTGTGGAGCGAATCCGTATCAAATAGCATGAAAAATTATCTTTGGAACGCTCTTTACAAGCCTCTTGAATGGTTTCTATCTTTTCCTTATCGTCCATTTTATCGCCCATGATGAACTCCAATTGCATATCCGTCAAACTCTCCAAAATCCCATCCGAACATAAGAAAAAAGAATCCTCTGCCTGAATATCGCTGATTAATTCCGTTTCGGGCTGTGCGCCTTGATGATTACACTGCACGACCCGCGTTACGACATTGCGATACGCATGCGTCAAGGCTGTTTCCAAATCCAAAACGCCTGCTTTGACCATCTCATTCACCCAAGAATGGTCTGCGGTTTTGAACAAAATCTTGCCATTCCGAAAATGATACACCCGACTGTCCCCAATATGCGCAATCGTTGCCCCTTTTTGATGCAGGTGCAAAAACGTCATGGTACTTGCCATTTTGCGCGCTTCCTTGTGCTGTTCGCCAAATTGCTGCATCGCCTTTTCCGTTAATGAGATGGCGGTCTGTACATCTTCTGCGTCCGAAACTTGCTTATTTTGAAAATAATCTGAAAAAGTCGCTGCCACGATTCGACTCGCATGCTCCCCACAAGGTTCACCGCCCACTCCGTCACAAACTAAAAACACATTACTATTGGATTTAGCAAGCGGATTGGGAAAAATCGAATCTTCATTATTAGACCGTTTGCCCTGTTCGTTCAGGGATTGCGGCGGATATATCGAAATATTCATGAATTATTCACTTTTTGAATTGAGTTGAATGATGGTTTTACCAATTTGAGAACGG
>JBDLWG010000214.1:0-4463 GCA_039804385.1 Bacteroidota bacterium | reverse complement strand
CAAACGCAAATCCGCATCGTTTCTCCAAAACAGCCAATAACATGCCCAAACGCCGCAAATCGAACCCTGTTGCAGACCTTTGAGGCGTTCCATAAACGGCTTTTGACACTAAAGCCTGCGTTTCTATCAACATCGGGCGCATGCCTTCAATCATTGCGCAGATAGCTGAACCGCTTAATAATTCCTCTGTTTGCGACAATAACAGTTCAGATGGATTGCTCACACCTTGCAAACCAGTTGAAGTCATCGCGTAAATCCCAATTTCGTCGGTCGAACCAAACCGATTTTTCAACGTGCGCAAAATCCGATAGGTATAATTTTGGTCGCCTTCAAATTGCAAAACGGTATCTACAATATGTTCCAATAATTTCGGACCCGCAATCGAACCATCTTTCGTGATATGCCCAATGATGAAAATGGGAATATTCGTTTCTTTGGCAAAACGCTGTAATTCGCCCGCACATTCGCGGACTTGCGAGATGCTTCCAGGCGTAGCGTCAATGTGCGGAGCAGCCAACGTTTGAATCGAATCAATCACAATCATATCAGGCACAAGGTGTTGTGCATGCGTTAAAATTTTATTCGTATTCGTTTCCGTCAAAATAAAACAATCCGATTGCTGCGTACCCACTCGGTCTGCCCGCATTTTGATTTGCTCCTCACTTTCCTCGCCGCTTACGTACAACACCCGCGCTTTCACGCCCAAAGCGATTTGCAACATCAAAGTGGATTTGCCAATACCCGGTTGACCGCCAATCAAGACAAGTGCGCCTGGTACAATCCCACCGCCGAGAACCCGATTTAATTCGTCATCAGGCGTTATAAGTCGTTGAATATCACCACTTTTTATATTAGCAAGTGGTGTCGGTTTGGGGTCTTCCCGCTTCTGTCCGCGCACGATTTTTTGGCGTTCCTCGCGGGGACTTTCTTTGACCACGATTTCTTCATGGACGGTGTTCCACTCATTACAGGCAGGACATTTGCCCACCCATTTCGATTGCCGCGCCCCACAACCAGTACACGCATATATTTTTTTAACCGTACTCATAGAAATTTTATTTAAATAAAGCTATATTTTTACGCCAATACTTTTCAACAATAAGTTTTGCTTCTTTTGCCCATGCGTCATGTTCGAGCTTCGAGGCAGCTTCTGCTTTTTCATATTTGGGTTCCAATGCTTTTCGTTGCGCATCGGTTAATTTTTCATTTAAATGATATTGAAAATCATTTTTAGCCCGAATCGCGTGAATGGCTTGCGCTTTTTTTCGGATAGCACCAAAAACGGCAGCATCCGCAGGAATTTCTTTAAAATCATCTTGCGACTTACATTTTCGGATTTGAAGGACACAATCTTTGGTTGTATTTTCATCATCAATCGTGAAAAAGAGTTGCGAAAGCAACCGAAATGAACCATTTTTAACCTCATACAGGTTGAAAATATCTTCAAAAGTGTAATGATAACGATGCACATTGTTATCCGAATGATCCATTTTCAACCCTTTTGCTGGGTCAAAATCCCACACTTCGTCATTAAAATGGTTATCAATTTCCGTAAAATCATTGTTTTGCTTATTAAACAAGCTCACTTTGTAATTTTGTGATATTGTATTGCCCACAATCCTATCTTTAAAACCATCCTTATCCCAATCCTCAAACCGACAATACCCATCTTTCAAAGTGCTAATATCTATCAGCTTACAAGGCTGCTGACCCACCGTGATTTTCAACCACTCAGGCTGCATATCGCTCCCTTCCGTGAAACTGAATCGCTCGAACAAGGCTCCATTTTGTTCAAATTTTTCAATCAAATGGGCTTTGCTATCACATTTTGGGTCGCCTGAAGCATCTGATAGCGGTGCTTTTGCTAAAGTATCGGCTGTAGCAACCGTTTTTTGTTCAGGAGCTTTGGATGGATTACATGCCAAAGTCATTGATAATAAAGTAGTTACAAATAAATATTTCATCTGATAATTTTTTTATGAACTATGATTTTCACAAAGATAAAAATGATTCGTTTTCTCAACCCACAAACTATACTTGGGTGTGTAACGAATTTAGGATTTGTTGGATTGAAAATTAAAATATTTTTTTTTCAAATAAATGAATTTGAATAACCGTTGAAACTGGAAATATCCATTTTTGAATATGAAAAAATCACTTTCTATTTTCGCTTGCACCTGCTTGGCAACAGCACTTTTTGCGCAACAAAACATACAGCGCAGTATTTTTTTTGAAAGCAATCAATCGGTTGTGCAACCCAATTATGAACACATTTTGCGTCATTTTGCCGATTCTGTAAAACCTTTGCAAGGCTATTCCATTGTTTTAAAAGGACATACAGATGCGATTGGTTCTAATATGTCTAATCGACAACTCTCCATTCGCCGCGTCAAAAACGTGCAACAATCCCTTGAAAAAAAGGGTATTCCAACAACACTGATTTCAACAGCCGCTTTCGGCGAAGATTTGCCCGTCGATGATAACGCCACTGAAACAGGCAAACAAAACAATCGCCGAGTGGATATTATCGTCCAATTCAAGAGCGCGGAAGCCATTATCCCTGTTGCTGATGCGCAAAAATACAACAATATGTTGGATTTGTATAAGGATTTGAGTCAAAAAGCGCAAGTTTTTAAAATCAATACGAGTCGAGATACGGTTATCAAAGGCGCACAAGGGACGCTTTTATTCATTCCGCAAGGCGCGTTTCAAAACGTGCCTGTGGGCGCACTGGTGGATTTTCAATTGAAGGAAGCCTACAAATATTCGGACATGATTGCAGAAAATTTAAATACCAAATCGGGTGATAAATTATTGCAAACAGGTGGTATGTTTCATGCAGAGGCGCGTTATGACCATCAAATTTTGGCTTTGAAACGAGATTTGAAAGTTACGTTTCCTTCGCCTGAAAGCCAACTTCAAGGTATGCAACTCTTCAAAGGCAACCGAGATAAGACTCAAACAGGCAGTATTGATTGGAAACCAATGAATTACACCTTAGAAAAAGAATTACTTCCAACCGTTACGACCAGCAAAATCCTGTATCACGACAGTCGTACTGGTTTCAATCCGTATTTTTTGAGTAACCCCAATGAAGGATTACGCTTTAAAGATTTAGTAGATACGACAGGCGCATTTCCCTTGTTGAGCGCGGCGGAAGTACGGGCTGCCATGTCAGGCAAAGTGACTGTTAAACGCGCCACCAAATTGAGTGAAATCGGAGTTGCCATGTCGTATTATTATTATTTGAAGCCGCCTACTTCCAAAAAAACGCTTTTACAAGCTCATAGAGAAACTTTTTCAGATTTGTATACGTTTTATAACGTCAATGATTTCAATGCATTGCAAAAACAAGATGGAAGTCTTTGGGATGCTGCATTGCAAAATCGCGCTCAAACCTTAGAAAATGCGATTGATAAGAATGAATATGACAAACGAAGAGATAGCTTGCTTGCTACCTTAGGGGAAGCCCGAGCGAAATATATAAGAGAATCAAGCCAATTTAAGAATACATTTACGGTACCAGAATTAGGTTGGGTCAATTGCGATAGATTTCTTGAATATCATGAGGAGCAATTAGCCCAAATCAAGACCAGTAAAATAGCCTTTCCCTGGCCAGGTAGTCAACTCCTCTTGGTTTTGCCCACCCTAAATGTCGCAATTGATGTCATTCGATGGGAAAATAAGCCAACCTTTGCAAAAGTACCCAAAGATGAAAACGCATTTGTGGTTGCTATGAAAATTGAAAATGGGCAACCTTATATGAGTTTTCATAGCGTTAGGACAGCAAATATGGAAGTCGATTTGGATTTTAAACTTGTTACGGCGGCTGAAATCAAGGAAAAATTGAAATTATTAGATAATGGTTCATTTAAATAGGATGCAATGATGCTTCTTGTTAAATAATCGACAACAACGTTTGGAGGGTTTCAAACCCTCCAAACGTTATACTACCATGAAAATCAATCTTTTAGCAGGTATTCTTTGGGTCGATTCTTTAACTTCAACTACTTATACACTTGAAAAGCGTTAAAAAATAGGTTCTGGATGTGAATCTGAAACAATTTTTCGACGGCGATAATAGCCAGGAGGGTCAAGTGACCGTTCTGATTTTAAGACAGGCAATACTTCTCGGGTTCCCGTAGGCGCGTTGAGGAAGAATGCTGTAAATTTTTCGGCGGTCACGCCTTTGATGACTCGCGCCCAATCAAAAGCGGGTCCTATATCACATTTATCTTCTCGATAATTGACATGTGAAACAATTCCATCAAAGCCAACCACCTTTGAAGTCGTCACAAAACGCAACTCTTCAGGCATGAAAGCGCGTTTTATCCCATAAGCCGCCGTCAAATAACGCAATAAAACGATGACCGCTTCATATTGAACATCCGTATAAGTCGCATAATATTGACTATCCCGATATTTTTTTTCCAATTTGACATATTGTCCAACATCGTCTAAGG
>JBDLWG010000213.1:0-3860 GCA_039804385.1 Bacteroidota bacterium | reverse complement strand
CTAATGGATTCCCAAACGCATTGAATTGTTTTCTAATTTCTAAATAATAATCTTGACCACCTTTTTTGAGGTATTCATTAGCATTTTTGAGATATTCTTTTACAATCACTTCATCAATCGTCCCATTTTGGATTTGTTGATATAATGCAATAATATGTTTATTGGTATCTGAAACCAATGCTTTATCAGGCTGCATATTGAACAACACAACTCCCGAACCCAAAAAAGGCTCAATCCATTTGCCTGTTCCATCCCAATGAATGTTTTCAGCGATAAACGGAATCAATTTCGTCTTAATACCCTGACATTTAATCGGTGGAACGCCGATTTTAGGGATGTTTTTAGGAAAATTATTCATGAATAATGCCTTTATAGGTATTTTCAATCCTTGTTAACTATTTTTTTGCAAAAGTACAAAGAACAAAGGATTTTGAAGTCAAATGGTTCCAATTTTAAAGCAATCATCCTCATTTAGCGCAAAATATGCGACAATGTGCGACAAATAGACCTTTTTTTAAAAAATTATGTTACATTTGCAACATGATTATTTAAATTAGAAATCTAAAAATAATCATCATTCATTCAAAAAACAATCAAAAATGAAACAATTTATTTTTTTTAATTTACTAATGGCATCTTTTTTAAGTTGCAAGGAAACGCCGAAAACGCCCGTCAAAGTTCCCGCTTCAACCCCTGTCGTAACTTCCAAAGATACCCTTATTGGTATGAAAGGTTGTGACAATGCCAAGTTTGATGGCAAAATGTTCACTTATCCGAGCGCGAAAGTCGTCGTTAAAGCCAATCCAAACGAAGAGGCAGGCGAAAGTATCGAAGTCAATGGAGTCGCAATTACCAGTAAAGTGGGTAGTGCTTATCATTTTAATGGCGTTTATAAAAACTTTTTGTTTATAGATGACGGCACTGGTACGAATGGACGGCATTTAGGCATTTGGGACATTCAAGCCAAAAAAATAATATTTGAAACGCCTTATGAAGGTGAATTAACCTTGGTAGGTGGCAAAGTAGGTTTCCTCACACCGATTGATTTGACAAAAGTTAAATTGAGCAAACCGATTGCTTGTCCGAATAAGGCGAAATGGGAAAAAGAGGATTTGTCAATTGGTTATGGCGTGCCGCATCAATACGATTTGGCAAAATTAACAGATGCCGTAGCAGGCGATATCGTTTGTTTTGCGATGCAATAAAAAAAGATAGGAACGCCTGTAAAATACCTAAAAAACATTGATTTCATAAAACACATCGGTTTTATAACCAATTTGGTCATCGGGAAATAAATTTCCCGATGACCAAATTGGTTATACACTCGAATTATTTGGCAATAATACAATGATAATAAGCACTTTACACTTATTGAAAATATTTTTTATAAAAAAAAGTAATAACACCACAATAAGGTTTAAATTGCCCCATTTCATTTTTGCTTACAAACGATTGTACAATCTTCTTTTTAATTTCTTCCATCTGTTGTTGATTTTTACCTTTGCAACGAATCTCAAAAGCAATCCAAATATCGCTTAAAATTTTTTGCCTATTATCTTGCAATAATGGTAGATTTAAATTCAAATGTTTATCAATATCAGTATCAATATTCGTATCATCACTATACATTTTCCCATTTTTAAGGTACTTGATTGAATCAATCGTGCGTTTATCGGTTGGATTCACAGTCAATATTGGGTTCTTTTTGCCGCGTTCTGTATCGCAATGATCGTTATTAAACGTTTTGCCCTCACAAACAGCTATCAAATTATTATAATCTAAAGTGCCTTCATTGGCTTTTTTTTGTCCTTTCAAGTCTCCTTTTTCGGAACAATCTTCCGCTTCTTTTTTATAACTATCTCGAGTTTTCCAATGTTCTATCTTGGTTTTCAACGGATTATCATCAATTCGCTGCATGCAGTAAGCACAAATGTAGCCTTGTTCTTGCAGTAACGACGTTCTTAACAAGCCTTTTTCAGAAAAATCATCATAATGAGCTTTTTCATTGCGATGGTTTCTATCTCGAATAAAAAGTTGAATGGCTTTTTGGCAATCTTGCGTTTGATTTTTTACAATAGGGTTCATAGGCTAATCAAGCGGAATTTTTAGGGCTTCTAAAATGCGGGTCGCGGTCTCTACGTCAGGGTCGGTTTCGCCTAAAAGTTTTTCCAATTCCTTCAACTGTTTTTCCAAAGATGCCAAAGTCACGCCTTTTTCTTGTGCTTCCCATTTTTCAAAATGAAGGAATAAATGATCAATTTGCGCTTGATAGAAAAGCGGTCTTCGTTCAACGCCAAAGTGCATGCGCAAAGTCGTCCGTATATCTTGCCCCGAAGCTCGGATTTGCTCCGCACGATTGGTGGAAACCTTATAAATGGTTACGGTATCGTTTGTATTTTTAAGATGTGTGATGATTAATGGCGAATGGGTTGTCACCACAAATTGTGTTTTAGGAAACGATTTTGCCAAAATATCCAACAAACCTGCTTGCCATTTCGGATGCAAATAAGTGTCTATTTCATCAATCAAACAAATGGCAGCTGTATCAAAAAAAGTTTCTTTTTGGTCATTGGGCGTTGCTTCCCAAAGCCTTTTCATGAAAAAGCCAACCCAACCCATCATATTATAATAGCCTTGACTCAACATCGATAGGGGCATGCCTTGAGGAAAATCACTACTGGCTACTCGCGCCTCCCCCTCCAAAATAGGCAATAATCGAAAATCATTATGGGTCAATTGGTTGATGATATGGGTTAATTTTTCAATAACCGCCCGCAAGCGTTTTCGTTCTAAAAAGGGTGTTTCCACATCCACTGCTTTTTGAAACCAACGCGATACATCATCAAAACGATTATCGGGTTTATTAAAAATCAAGGTACGAACATCCTCAATATTTGGATTTTCGACGTAATTGATACCATTTATGCTGTTTTTTTCGGCTAAGGACACATGTGTTTGTTGTGAAAAACCGACTACAAGGTATTTTAAAAGATTCGATTTTTCGCCCGACAAATTAAAAGTTGGGTGCATTACATGATAGTCCTCATCTTCAATCGCATGATGTATTGAATCTTTATCGAATCTGAATACCACTTCATTTTCGTTTTTCAAACCATCCAAATCGTAAGTGACTTGGATGGAGCCTTCTGAAAAATAAGTAATTTTAGTTTCAAGCGCGTTTTCCAATCGCAAAAGGCGTTGTATGGAAAGTTGTGTTGCCTCTTTTTCAAAAGGGGTAATGCCTGTTAAACCCAATGCGATACTTCTTAAAAGGGTTGATTTACCAGAACCATTTTCGCCTATCAGACACGTCACTTGACGACTCAAATCTAAACTTATTGTTTCATAATGTCCAATATTTGTCAATTTTAAGGCTTTTAATTGAATGCCGTGCTTAGACGAAACAACAGGGATAGATTTTTTTCGCCGATATTTTTCAATATTTTTGAGTGCATTTTGATAACTTTCTAAGGTGGTAGGCGGAAACAACGATTCAACTTGCCCTACTTTGATAAATGAATCAATAATTGGTTTCTCATATTTTATAAAATTATCTAATACTATAAGGTAATCATTGATAGGGTATGTTTTCAGCCAACTATCAAGTATTCTGCTTTTGCCAGACTTTTTTTTGAACTCTAATTTTAAGGAAGGAGCAATTGCTTCAAAAAAAGGTAACATCTTCGAGTTTTCGGGAGCTGCCAAAATTAAAAAACATAGAATAGTTGAGTTTTTATTTTTAAATATTAAAGCAATATTAGAAACGGTATTAAATTCGTAATTATTAGTATTCCAGAAACTTATAAGTAGAAAGTTTTTATCAGATGGAGGAAACCAATAGCCTTTTTCCAAACTTTTAT
>JBDLWG010000212.1:0-3007 GCA_039804385.1 Bacteroidota bacterium | reverse complement strand
GGCGATTTTATTTTTAGGAAAAAACAAAACTAAGTTTTGTAAAAAAACGTGCGGTAAGTTGCAACTTGCCGCACGTTCTGCTTGAATTTTGTTTTGAAATGGAAACACGAAGTGGATTTTCAGCCGTTTCCGTTTTGGAAATTTTTTGAAATAGGATGCAGATGATTTCAAAGATTGGAAGGATGTTTTGAGTGATTCTTTGCATTTTTCAAACCCCAACATCCTTCCAATCGTTGAAATCAGAAGCATCTTATTTCGAACGATTCCGAAACGTTATAATAATTGAGGTTTGTGTTTCGAGATGCCTTTGACATCGGTTTGGAAGGAAACGCCGATACCGACAATCGGCAAACCGCGATGCCGCAATGCTTCTGCATAGCGTTTATCAATAATTTGTTGCAACGCAGCGTCGGCGGATTCATTGATTTTGAACTCAAAAATAAAAATCCGTTCGGGGGTAATGACCACCGTATCGGCACGTCCAATGGGTGTGTGTAATTCGTACCGTACATCCGAACCGACCATCGTAAAAATCAAATGAATAATCGCATGAAAAAATTTCTCCTCATTTTGAATGTAATTCTGGTCTGGAACCGCTTGAATTAAATTATTTAAGACTTGGATGACTTTGGGAATGTCATTGGCATCCAACGCCTCTAAAATATCCGCTCCATACGGTACAGAAACGCGTGTATCGGTAAATTCTGCCAATAAAAACTGCCCAAACGCTTGTTTGACTTCTTGATTGGGATAATTAAGCACCCATTTTTGATGCGGTTTGATTTGCTTGATGGTTAAATAACCCGTTTGCAATAATAAGGAATCAATATCTAATTTATCGCGGTGTTCCAACACAAAATTCTCTAAAATGAGGTTACTGACTTCTTTTTCCTGCAATTGGTACTCAAAACGCTTGCTTAACAACCGAACCAAAAAGCTGGGTGTTCCCGTTTGAAACCAATAATTATTATAAAGTCCCGTCCGAAAAAAATTCAAGAGCGAATACGGATTATATAAAAAGGTTTTGCCATCCCAGCTGTATCCATCATACCACTCTTTTAACTTTTTAACGGTGTTCAAAGGCATGGTCTCCAGATAGGGCGCAAAATAATGGTCTAATTCAGTCTGCGTACAGCCGCATAACGCTGCGGTTGCAGGATCCAGCGTCAAATCCGTCAGATGATTCAAGGACGAAAACAGCGATACTCGCGCAAATTTGGTAATGCCCGTAATGAATAAAAGTCGAATATATTTGGACGCATTTTTGAGAATATTAAAAAAATCTTTTAAGAGGTCTCGATGTTGAATGGCTTTGGTATAATCATAAGGATCCATATAATCTATAATCGGACGGTCATACTCATCAATGAGGATAACCACACTTTTCCCCGTCTTTTTCGCTACTTTTTGGATCAATTCTTTGAATAATTGACTCGGGGTTGTTTTCTTCAACTCAACGTCAAAGGTTTCGGCGATATCGTGCAGTGCTGTTTGCAAGGCTTCCGTCAACCCACTTTCATGCCCGATGTCGTCCAATGACAATCGGATTACAGGATGGGTCTGAGACCAATCCCATTGGTCAGCAATCCAGAGTCCTTCAAACAAGGGCTGATTGCCCTTGAATAATTCCTCAATGGTGTCCAAAGTCAACGATTTGCCGAACCGTCGGGGACGCGATAAGAAGTAATAAGGTGTTGATCCTTTACACAAATTGCAAATATATTGAGTTTTGTCAATATATAACGCATTGCCTTTCCGAATTTTGCTAAAATACGGTTCGCCTATTGCTAATTGAGGTGATGCTTTCATTGTTTCAATTTTTGGCAAAGATACGCTTTTAACGGTCCGTTTCCAAATCTTAGAATTGTTTTATTTGTATTTTTAATTTATCAATATTTTGTTTTTAATATTTGAATTTTTGGAGAGCGTTGTGATTTTATTTTTTGGGAATGCTGAAATCGGTCTATCTTTGCATGATAGTCTTCAATGATAACTAAAACGTTCACAATCAATCTTTTAGATTTCGGTTCCTACGGAATGACAAAAAAAACTTGTCATTCCGTAGGAACCGAAATCCATATTCCTCAATCACCTGCGAGGAAACCAGTTCATCACAACCATCAAAATGGAGACCTTAAGAGATTTTTTTGACTTCTTTTTGAATCGTTTTTTTTACGTTTTGCCAGTCTAATTTTTGAAGCATTTTAGGGCTTTCATCTTGGTCTGCATCTTCAAAATAAGTCAGGCTTTTTACAACCATAAATTCAGAACCATCTGGAAATTTTCGATTGTAAAAATCTAATAATTCTGCCAATTGATATTTTTTCAACAAAAAAAATAAATCCCGCCCGCCAAATTAAATTCGGCTAATTCGGGAATAGACATCACGTTTTTTAAAAGTTCCCATGTTGCGGGAAAAACCGTTTCAAGGTGTAACATCTGAAATTTTCTTTAGGTATGTCAAAAATACAACTTAAAAAACTTAACGTTTGTGGTGCTAAGTCTCGTAATTGCAAAGTAATATCTTGGATGCGTTGCATCCCATAATAATTTTTAAGGGTCTTCCAATCTTGGGAAGAACCATAATTGACAACGCGTTCAATGACGTATGCGGCTTTGAGTTGCCAATCAATAGCCTCAAAATCGGCATCCCAGAAGATGACTTTTGATAAATTCATGTCGTAATTGGATTCTTTGCCTCAAAAGTAGGTCTTTTTTCCTTAGTTTCAATTTTTTCTCTAAAAAAAAATTTAATTTTTTTAAGGTACTGTTTTTGGAATGTTAAAAAAGAAGTATCTTTGCATGATAGGCTTCAATTATATCTAAAACGTTCACAATCAATCGTTTAGATTGCGGTTCCTACGGAATGACAAACGGAATGACACTTTTTTTTTTGTCATTCCGTAGGAACCGAAATCCACATTCCGCAATCGCCTTCACATCTGTGAAAAAAAGATTCTTTTTTTTTCGATTTTTAGGTAACGTTTTGATGATTTTGATACTATTC
>JBDLWG010000211.1:0-3815 GCA_039804385.1 Bacteroidota bacterium | reverse complement strand
GGAGCGGAAGGCGAGGCTCGAACCCGCCACCTACAGCTTGGAAGGCTGTCGCTCTACCGAATGAGCTACTCCCGCGTAATAAAATAAGCACACTTTAAAATGTCTTTTAACAGAACCTTAGAATGTGTTGATGTGGGGCGAGATGGATTCGAACCACCGAAGACGTACGTCAGCAGATTTACAGTCTGCTCCATTTGGCCACTCTGGTATCACCCCAATAAAAGACTTTTTCTCCTCGAAGGGAGCCGATAGAGGGACTCGAACCCCCGACCAGCTGATTACAAATCAGCTGCTCTACCAACTGAGCTACATCGGCGTAGTTTTATGCACGCTCTAAAAAAGCGCAACCGAATGTTAAAAATGCTTTATTTTTAACGTGTAAAAGAACTTTTTAACACCTTCATTTAGGTTGTTTTTTAAAAGCGATGCAAAGGTAATAGCTTTATTTGAATCCTACAACTTTTTTTCACTTTTTTTTTAAAAAAAATTCTTTTTTGTTTTTGCTTTTATAAAAACAAGCATCATTTTCGAGTTGTTTCTTAAAGCGACGCAAAGATAATATCATTTAAATTACAAATGCAAATTTTTGGTCTTTTTTTTTTATTTTTTTTATTTTTGATGGTTTTAAATCCCATTGAAGTTGTGTTTTAACTTCTACATCCGTTCTAACGAAGTACCATCCTTGAAAAGAATTAACTTAAAATCGGCTCCATCAATATTGAGTTTATTAGGAATGCTGGCACCTACTTTTTCCATTTTTTGGAAAAAACGCGCCGCCATGTCTGCTCGCCGCAAGGTTTCTGGGATACGATATTTACCGCCGATGTTTTTAACCAAATCAACCGCACTCATTTGATGAATGCGGTGTCCCGAACTGACAAAATTGGGTTTTACGCCTTGCTGCGTGCGCAATAAATGTCCAATTGTATCGCCATTTACATTAAAAATAGGCAAAATGCTCTCTTTTGCTTCCGCCAAAGTGCCTTCATAACGCACTAACGTATCTTTTGCACAACCAACAGTAGGCAAATCCATCATCACACCTAACCAACAAGCTACGCCCAATTGACGCGGATGTGCCGTTCCATGCCCGTCAATTAGTACGACATCTGGTTTCAACCCTGTGTGAATCCTCCAAGCTTCGACGAATCGTTTTAAAAGGGGACCTTCTCGAAAAGCGAAAAATTGAGGTACATAGGCTTCTGTTACCACATCTTGTTTTAAAAAAATGCCTTCGGAGGTTCCGTTCTGCCTTTGAACATCTCCTGCAATATAGGCTTTGTCGCCTTCATATTGAATGTCAAGGGTCAAAATGAGGTCATTGGGCTGAAAATCGGTTTGCTTTTGAGGAATAAGGACTTGTTTTGCCATTTCGGTTTGCAAAATCGTCCATTCCTTGATGAGATGCTCCATTTTTAAAGGTTGTATTTTTTGTCAGCAATTCGCAATGTTTACAAAATCAAGGAGTTATTAATTAAATAAGTGGTTAATGTTAAAGAATCGACAACAACGTTTGGAGGGTTTGAAACCCTCCAAACGTTATACTAACTTGAAAATCAACCTTTTAGTCCGTATCCTTTTTTGTCGATTCTTTAACTTCAACTACTTAATTTCAGGACAAGTCGTCTTTTTTTCTTGACTCAATGGTTAAAACTGAATAAGTGGGGCACTTTGATTCCCCTCTTTAATATTGAACAAAAAGTTGAAATGCAAGGTCTGTCGGAGGGACATTGAGTAATGCCATAAACCTGACGTAAATTCGCAGCACGTTCTTTATAATGATGAATATTGAAATTATTTTTTTCATTTTTTATTTAAATTTTAAAAAGATGCAATCTATGTTTTTATAAAAAATAGGCTGTCCCATTCCTGTGAACATAATGCATAACATCTTGATTCTTAACCATGTACAAAAAATCGTTCACTTTCAAAATGGATTCATACTGGCAAGGAACAATCCATTGATACGTTTTTGAGTCCACGAATCCCCATTTTCCTGCCTTATCTTGAATCATTAAAGGTGCATTTTTATCCGTATCTTGATCCAGAATCATTCTATAAATACAAGGCAACACGACGCTTCCATTCCAATCTAATAATCCACTTAAATGTTCAGTTGCTGTATTTTGATGCACCCACAAGCGATTTTCAAAAACCTGAATCGTCGTATTAGGCAATAGCGGATGTACTTCCTTTCCGAATGAATCTATCAAACCCATTCCAGACATGCCCGAATGTTGTATCAAATACAAATCGCTGTTCGGCGCAACAGGATATAGACTCGTCGCATAAACCATTTGACCCGTCTTCACAGCGATAAAAGCTTTCATATCATTGGAATACGCTTGATAAAAATATTTATTGTGTAAGTAAAAATTTTCAAATTGAACGGGTAAAATGATTTTACCTGTCGTGTCCAACAAGCCGTACAACCATTTTTTATCATCTTGGGAACGCTGTTTCACTTGCAAATAAGGGCTACCGTTCCAATAAGCGATTTCAGCATAATCCTCCGAAATGCGTTCGCCTTTAAGATTGATCAAATGTTGAATGCCTCCAAAAACCGTCACAATACTCATTTGATGTTTAAACGCGGTCGCGCCGCCGACAATCCAATCTGTAATCGGTTTGCCCGTCGTATCCATAAACTGGGTTTTGCCTTCCGCATACACACGCGCCCGCCCGCCTTCAAACGGATGCACTGCCACATACGTAAAGGGTACAATTAGTTGATTTTGACGGTTAATAAACCCAAATTTATCTTGCGAATGCTTATCTCGTTGTACCACTGCTGCCAAACCATCACTGAAAAAAGTGTTTTTAAAAGTCGTGCGTTGATATTCAAATGGAATCACTTCTTGATAGGTCGAATCCATAAAACCCACTTTTTGCCCTTTGCACAAAGCCACAAGCCCTTCTCTAAAAGTCAAACTATCTTGGTCATCCCCTACGAAGGTGTATTCAATCGGTAAAAGGACGTTTTCGGAACGGTCAATAATGCCGATTTTATCCTTTTTAGAAACCAATGCTTTGCCGTTGATGAATCGAAAAGGCTTGTCATAACTAAATGAAATCATGATTTTTCCCGTTTTGGCATCCAAAGCACCATATTTTTTGTCTTTGCGCAACAAAATCATTTCAAATGCGCCTTCTTTTTGCATTTTCAAATCGCTTTCTTCAAGGATTGGTTGACCCAAACGGCGATGCGAATACGGCAATTCATATTCACAAGGCGCAATTAAATTTCCTTGTCCATTCAAAAAACCATATAAACGATTTTTGTATATCGGAAAAACCACTGTTTGTGCCTCTTTTGAAGCCAAATAATAGATAAATAAACTGTCAAGTGGCACAATTATTTTTTGGTTTTGCATATCGTACAAGGCACCTTTATTGTTTTGCCGAAACATCGCATAACGATTATCTAAAATATGAAACTGATCATAAACAGCTAATGGTAAAACGATTTTATGGGTTTTAGTTTTAATGCCTAATTGCCCCGATTCGCAGAAATCGGTATATAATTGTTGGTTTTCAAGGATATAATGACCGTTTTTATCCAACCAAAAAGAATGATAACAACTCGAAACATAGGTTTTGCCATTTTTAAAAGGTTCCATTTTCACATATTGAGGTTTAATAATGATTTCACCTTGTAAATCGGCAAAACCATATTTCCCATTTTCAACCAAAATAGTTCTATCTTCTTGGAAATCAAAGCGTTGTTCATAATGAAAAGGCAACAATTGATGACCTGTTGAATCAAAAAGTCCAAATTTTTGATTGAGTTTCGCCGTCAAATGTGGGTAGGAACG
>JBDLWG010000210.1:0-5558 GCA_039804385.1 Bacteroidota bacterium | reverse complement strand
GTTACGGTGCTACGCACCTCCAATGCGGGTTTTAATTCCGATTTTCTACAAAGGTTGCGGTGCTACGCACCTTTTTATTTTGCAAAATGATTTGAATGCCGATACTCATTCTGTGGGTAGTGGATAGGGTTGCAACCTCGCCGACCTTTTGGATCGCTTTCCTAATTCTAAAAATTCAATACTGCTTCCCCGTTTGAGAAAAAACTTTCATATTTAAAGTCGTATTATTGAACCTAAAATACTGCATTAATTTTTCTAATTTTTCATCCGTCCCTTCATATCTGAAGAAAAACGTTTTACTCACATTAACAGGCAAAGTTAAAACTTCATTAGAAACCGTAAAATGCCCATATTGCCCATTGGTCAAGTACGTAGGTTGAGAAATCGCCTTTAAAGAATCCACAAACAAGTTTGCACGTTGCGTTGACGCAACATCATAATTGATGTAACCCCAAATCGTATTGGCAGGAATGCGTGTTAATTGTTTAGCATCCATCTTGAAACCATGCTCTGATTGCAAATCGGCAATATACAGCCCATTCGTCACCGTCAAACTGCCATTATTCAACACGGCATCTTTCAAATTAATGGATAATTTGTAAACACCATTTTGCAAACGCCCCAAAAGCAAGGTATCTGAAGTTTTGGCTTTCGGTCCCGTACAATTGGTGGGAATGGTAAAACTTTTCAAAGTGACCGTCACTTTGGTATCAATGATGGAAACATAATAATCCAACCGCGTATCAGCGCAGGCTTGGGAGTCGATGGAATTGACAATCATTTGCAATTCGCCCCCATTTGGACTCAATTTTTCCCATAATTGTATGTCAAATTCTTTTTTTACTTTGACTTCGGTGCCAGAGGTCGAATCAATGTCTTTCTTGCAACTGAACAAACACAAAGTCAAAAACACTCCTGTAAAGATTTTTTTCATAGAGAGAATACTGCTTTAATTTTGATTAAGGAAACGTTAAAATTATCGGTATGCTGCTTTTGGAATGGTCATGCAAACATATAATTTTTTAACGACTTTGTTGAACTGGATTTTGTTAAGTTTGAAATAATTATGATTTGAAAACACATCGCTCTCCAAAAGGGGTTTTTACTATCAAAATATACTTTGCGCACGATACTTTTAGGATACAATGGGAACACGGATGACGCGGATTAGCGGATTTTCACGGATTTTTTTTGAATTGAGGTTCAAAAGGAGAGCAAAATCAAAAAAAATCCGTGCAAATCCGCTCAATCTGTGTCATCCGTGTTCCCATTGTATCCAAAACCACCCAACGCAAAGTATAGAAACCCTCGAAAATAATTATTCATGATTTCGCTCTTTTGTTCTAAAAATAATTTACCTTTGCGCCGCGAAAACCCGATGTTCGCGGGTCGAATGAGTCGGGTATGGTTTCACCTTAATTTCAAGAAATATTATGGCTGTTAAAATTAGATTACAGCGTCACGGGCGCACGAAAGCCCCGTTTTACCACATTGTTGTTGCTGATGCACGGAGTCCGCGTGATGGTCGCTTCATTCAAAAAATTGGTACGTACAATCCGATGACTGCTCCTGCGACCATCGACCTTGACCGCGATGCGGCTTTCGATTGGTTGAACAAAGGTGCGCAACCGACGGATACGGCAACAGCGATTTTACGTTACAAAGGCGTAATGTATCGCCGTCACTTGGCGGAAGGCGTTCACAAAGGCGCGTTGACGCAAGAAGCGGCAGATGCCAAATATAATGCTTGGATTGACCAAAAGGAAAAAACAATCATTGCTGCGGTTAAGGTAACGGCAGATGCGAAAGCAGCTTTCCACAAACAAGTGGATGGTAAGCCTAAAACGCGTCCATCGGATACGGCTCAGTAAGGAGGAATTAGAACGCGGATTTAATTTAAATAAAAATAAAAAAAATCCGCGTTCCAATAAACTGCTGAAAACATAACTTATTTAAAATCAATGATTTGATACCCGCAAGCCTGTCGAAACCCTCTGTTGTTTCGACAGGCTTGTATTTCAAAAATACCAAAAATTTTCAACATGCAGCAAAAATTAAATCAAGAATACTTAGAAATGTTGGAGCGAGTGGCTTCTGCCCTGCAAGATTCTCCAGAACGGGTTCAATTCATGGATACCGAAGAAGAAGCGGATTACAAAACGATGCAAGACGCTTTTGAGCCGTATCTCCAACAAGTTCATATGGAAGTGGCGAAAAATGACCCCTTACAATTGGTTGCATTGGAAGAAATCATGTTGAATGCGGCGTTTGAGGGTTTATTTTTGCCCCGCATTTTGGGTTATTCGGTGTTGAGGGGGCAGGTGAATGACCAATATAAATATACGCGTCCGCAAGATCATTTTAAAGAAATTTTATCTTCGATTATCGAATCGTCCAATTTTGAATTTATCAAAAAGCGGATTGGGCAATCGGTTCAAGTGGGTTTTGCGTTAAGCAGCGATATTTGGATAACGGATTTAATCAATGATGTTAAAAATAAACGGTTACGCTACTATTTGATGTCCAATAAACAGGATAAATATCGGGATGTCAAAGAACGCAAAATTGCTTATGACCGTTATCAGCGTCAATTTGCGAAAGAAAATTTCCATAGCACCGATTTTCCGACGACTTTCTCGGAATTGAAAGTTAATTATCCTTCGTTGAAGCATTTTTTGATGTATCGCGCCAAGCATAAGATGGATAATAGCACCTTGAATACGGTGATGGATGCTTTTATCAATAATCCAGCTTTGTTCAATACCGATGAACATGTGCATATTATGGTGTTGGCGGCGAATTTCTTCAAAATGAATGAAGAAGCAAATACGCGTTTCAAGGTCGTTTTCAATAAATTGCGGGTCGAAATGCCAGAATTTATTGAAAAATATTTGAGTTTTATGGTTGAAATGAATTTAGCAGGTTTGCCTTTTGATGCAGAAGCCGATTTAAATGCCGCGAAAGTGGTTGACAAAACGATTTCAGACCAATTGACCGAATTTTATTGGTTGGCGGAAGTGGTTCATACGAAAGGTTATGCGCAATCAGATGTGATGGAAGCGGTTCGAGCGTTTTACGAGACGCATGAAGGGCGTTCTACCGTGAATTATTGCGTACGCAATATGATTTACAGTTATATTTACAAAGCGATTGTGCCATTGACGGAGCGTCAATATTTGAAATATTTTGAAATCTCCAAAATTTATACAGGTTATATCAATATTTTTACGAATCAACAATTCAATCAAAATGTCAAAGATATTTCGATGGAATTTGTGCAAAGATGTTTGAAAAAATTCATTGATAAACGCAGTAGAGATTATCAAGATATAAAACGCTTTGTTTCAACAAGTTTTATAGATTTGAATTTCTTGAAAGATAAAGATGTGGTGGAAATGTTTAAAACGCGCCGCAAGCGCAAAACGGAAACACCTGCGTAAATCCAAGTTTTTTATCCACAACAGAAAATGGTTTTGGGATACCTTTGTCTGAATGTGGATTCGCTGGATTTGGTGAATTTTTTAATAAGAATCCACCAAATCCAGTGAATCCACATTCAGACAAAAGTATCACGCAAAGTCATAGGTCGTTTCACAAGCCTGTTTGTGGCTGCACCCCCACAAACAGTCCTAAAAATCGTTTCATTTTTTAAGATTTTAGCATTATTTGATGATTTTGAAAATATAAGTTCCTTCTTTTTTATAAGCGTCCTCTGTCAAAATAGGATATGATAACAGATGGTTTTTAAATAAATAATAGTTAAATTCTCTCCCTTCGTTCATGGTGTACAAAAATTTTAGCGATTCGATACAATCACTTTGGGTTAATTTCACATTGGTGATGTCATCGGTTAAGCTAAAAAAGCTAATTATAAAAGTACCTATTTTTTTAGGTATCATGCCAATTTTACAAATTCTTGAATTGGTTTCTTTTTGATAAACGACTTTAGTATCAATTCTACTGGCAACAGTCATCTCCATTTTTCCCGTTTTATTAATGAACTCAAAATATTTTTCCGCTTCATCAAATTGAGTCGTATCCATTCGATACATGCCGCAACGAATTTGAAAGTCAAATTTGGAAACATCGATGCTTTGGTTTGTCGTTTTATCAACTAAATTATCACTGATTTGAGAACTCAGCCAAATGGTATCCCCGATTCGGAAGGAATCCCTTTCTGTAATCGAAAACGGAATTTCAAAGTCATAGGTTGTTTCACAAGCCTGTTTGTGGCAGGTACTGCTTTGTACTCCCACAAACAGCAAAAAGAGTCCTAAAAATCGTTTCATTTTTTAAGATTTTAGCATTATTTGATGATTTTGAAAACATAATTTCCCTCTTTCTTATAAGCTTCTTCTGTCAAAATAGGAAATGGAAGAAGATTGTTTTTTAATAAATAATAATTGAATTCTCGACCCTCGTTCATCGTGTATAAAAATTTTAAGGATTCGATACAATTACTTTGGGTTAATTTCACATTGGTGATGTCATCGGTTAAATTAGCAAAGCTGATTTTAAAAATACCGATTTTTTTAGGTATCATTCCTATTTTGACAACCCTTGAACTTGAATTCGTTTCTTTTTGGTAAACGAGTTTTGTATCAATCGTGCTGGCAATAGTCATCTCCATTTTTCCCGTTTTATTAATGAACTCAAAATATTTTTCCGCTTCATCAAATTGAGTCGTATCCATTCGATACATTCCGCAACGGATTTGAAAGTCAAATTTGGAAACATCAATGCTTTGATTGGTCGTTTTATCTACTAAATTATCACTGATTTGTGAACTGAGCCAAATCGTATCCCCGATTCGGAATGAATCTCGCTCTGTAATCGAAAAAGGAATCTCAAAGCTGTAGGTCGTTTCACAAGCCTGTTTGTGGCAAGTACTGCTTTGCATTAATGCAAATAATGACAATAAAAATATAATTTTTTTCATTTTTAAGGATTTGTTTTTTAGAACAGTTCCCAATTTTAAATTAGGAACTGTTCATTTTTAAAGTTATCAAATGCTGATTATTCCCAGCGATACTGACGGAAAAGGCTATTTACATCTTCGGTTCTTTGTCCCGATGGTAAAAATCGGGCATTCAAAGCATCCCTTACTTTTGTAGGACTTAAAGGTGCAGTAATCAGCACTTGAAAATATTGCTTTGTGGTAAAACCTCTTACGTTGTCGGTCACCGGGTCTGTCACCCCTGACGGATTCAGCGCGTTATCATCAATTAAATCTCGTGCTACTCCTTTAGGAATCCATCCTGGAGTCGTAACGACACCCCCTGAAATGACAGGGACAGGAAGAAATCGTTCAAGGTCAAAAATATGTCGTGTCTCATTTCTAGTAGATGGATTGGTAGAAGCACTCAAACTATGATTGGTACCATAGCGTCTATCCGTATAAGTGGGTCCCACATGATACCCCCAACTTTCAATGACAGCCGTTCTTTCCGCTCCAACAGAAGTCTGGTTTGTTTCAGAACCATACCCGCCGTTTGCAATAATATGCATAATATTATCACGCCAATAGTCATCCCGTTCACTCGCTCGAATCCCATTAT
>JBDLWG010000209.1:0-27084 GCA_039804385.1 Bacteroidota bacterium | reverse complement strand
ATGTTACGGTGCGTCGCACCTTCCAATCGGATTGTCCATCGTTTTTCTACAAATGTTGTGGTGCTACGCACCTTTTTTATTTTGCAAAACCCTTTGAATGCCAATAATCATTCTGTGGGTAATGGATAGGGTTTCAAACCTTGCCGACGTTTATACGAATAAAATTCTGCCCTTTTCACCTAAGAACACTTATGGGTGATGGACAGCGTTTCAAACTTGCCGCAAGTTTAATCTTTCACAAATCTATCGGTGTACTGGCATTCAACGGATTTTGTTTGAACATTTTTTCAAACAATTGATACAATTCAGGCGATACTTTTTGAAAAGCAGCAGGTAATTTGAAAAAGTGATGCACGGCAATTCCAAAAAGATGAATCGTTGGTAAGTTGAAAAAGCGTTGAAAATCGGCTTCATTCATCCCGCCGATTAATGCTAATTTATCCCAAATCCCTGCTTCCCATTCAATTGGTTTTGTTTTTAAATATTGAAGCGCGTACGCATTGGCGTATTCATATAAACCAATATTAAAAAGATTTTGATTTGTAAGCCCTTGAACCAGTGCATCTGCCGAAAAAATCAACACGCCATCCGCTTCATATACTTCTGATAAATGCAATCTATCCGGAAATTGTGGCGATGGAAATGCTTGTGGATAAATAATAATATTTTCAAATTTATCCAATAAAAAATCTTCTAAACCAAAGGTCAATTGAACAACCGCTGCCGCTGCCGCCGCTTTTAAATCTTCTGGCACGTCATTCCGCGTCCGATTGTCTTCTTGCGGCGGCGCAGGACGCATAAATTGATTCCCTTCCATATATAAAGCCACTCGTTGCCGAAATTTTGGCTTCAAACTCGGCGAAAGGAGGCGATAATAAGGCACCTTTTCCAAAAAATGCGTAATTGCCGCAGGTGTATCAGGCGGATTGCGCTTGTACCACCACCAATTAATTTGCGGACTCATTACAAAAATAACAGATAAAAAAATCAACGGGATTGCCGCATACAACGCATACTCGCTACTTTTCATATAAGCCAAGTAGAAACCAATGAATGTCGCTATGGCAAAGGGCAAACCGACGAATTGGGCTGGTTTTAGTTTCATAAAAAAAACTTTTAAAAAACTTTGGAAACTTTTAAACCTTTAATAGTTTCCGTTGTTACAGGCGTATATTTTTCACACCCAAATTATGGAAATTAGTAAAAAAAATATTTTAAAACGTTGTGAACCCTTGTTTCTGCGCTACGGCATCAAGAGTGTGACGATGGATGACATTGCCCGTGAACTCGGCATCTCCAAAAAAACGCTCTATCAACATTTCGATACCAAGAACAATATTATTGAGCAAATGGTTGTCGAACATTTTGAGGCAGAACAAGTTTTAATGGCAACGATTTTGAGTTCCGCGACCGATGCGATTGATGAAATTTTGAGCATAGCTCAACATGTCGCCCTCGAATTGGCGCAATTGACTTCGACTTTTGTGTATGATTTGCAAAAATACCACCGAGAAACGTGGTTGATTTTGGAGAAAACTTCTAATGAACATATTTATGGGATTATCAAAAGCAATATGGAGCGCGGGATTCGAGAAGGCTTTTATCGAGCGGATATTGATGTGGATATTATTGCAAAATTGTATGTGGCTAAAAGCCTTTGCATTTTAGATGACCATTTATTTCCACCGAAGCGATATTCCAAAACAGCTTTGTATAAACAATTTATCACGTATCACTTACATGGAATCCTTGCGCCCAAAGGTCTGGAACGATTGGAAAAGGGCGGTAAAAATTTATAACTAATTGATTATCAATAAAATATTAACCAATAAGATGTATATGCGACGCGTTTTTTTATTGAAAAATTTCATAGTAGCATCGGTTTGTATGGTCTTGACAGGGAAGGTCAAGGCGCAAGAACGGATGACTTTGGATGCTGCGGTTCAGTACGCATTGGCTCATACGAATAGCATCAAAATCGCGCAATCGGGCCTTACAGATGCCGATTTGCAGGTGAAAGAGCGACTTGCGGGTGGTTTGCCACAGGTCAATGCGGAAGTTGGGTATCAATTTTTCGCCATTACGCCCAAAACCTTGATTCCCGATTTTATTTCGCCTGCAGTCTATGGCGTGCTGGTGCGAGAGGGGGTCAAAGATAGAACGGGTAATTCGATTGCCTTTCCTGCGGGTTCGGGCGGCTTTTTTGAAGGCAGTTTTGTGCAACGCAATAGTTTGACAATGGGCGTTACAGCGAGTCAATTGGTGTATAGTGGTAGTTATAATGTGGCGGTGAAGGCAGCGAAAACCTACCGAAAATTTGTAGAAGCGCAAGTTGCGGTCAAGCAAACGGAAGTGCGGAATCAAGTTTTGGACGTTTATATGCCCGCGTTACTCGTGACGGAAGGCATGAAAACCTTAGACAATAATATTACAAACCTCGAAAAATTGTTGAAAGAGAGTTCCGCGATTCAAAAAGCTGGGTTTTCAGAACAATTGGATATCGATCGATTGGAATTGTCTTTGGCGAATTTGCGGGTCGAAAGAGAGAACCTTGATAGACAGAAACAATTGATTGTCAATGGTTTAAAAATGGTCATTCAATATCCTTTGGATAAACCATTGGAAGTGGCGGATGATGTCAATACGTTGTTGAAATCAGAAGTTGATTTGAATGAACAGGTTGATTATAATAATCATTCCAATTATAAATTGTTGGGTATGGCTTACGCGATGAATGAGTTGAATGTGGAAGTCAATCAAGCCGCGTATTTGCCAACCGTAGCAGCTTATGCGAGTTTGCAAGAAAATTTGACAGGGAATAATTTTTTTAAAAAAGATGGTGCTAACTTCTTGCCTTCATCCGTAATAGGTATTAAAGCAACTTATAATATTTGGGATAATCGGGAAAAAAGATATAAGATTCAACGCGCTCAATTGGCTTTGGAACAATTGAAATTGCAAAAAGAGGACTTGGAAAGAGCGATTCAATTGCAAAATTTGAATGCGCGGATTCAAATTCAAACGGCTCAAAAACGGGTTGCAAGCCAACAAAAAAATATTGCTTTGGCAGAACGCATCTATAAAACGACGCAAACCAAATATAAAGAAGGGATGGGCAGTAGCCTTGAAATCGTGGTTGCGGAACAACAGTTGTATCAATCGCAACAAAATTTGCGACAAGCGCAATATGATTTATTGGTTGCCCAAAAATCATTGCAAAAAGCCTTAGGTAAATAGTAGTTGTAAATAAATTTTGTATTTAATTGCAAATCAATTTTTTAAAAATTATACTTATTTTAATAATGAAAAATATAACCATTCTTTTGACCCTAACGCTTTTAATGACGGCGTGTGGTGGTGGTGAAAAAAAATTAGGTAAAAAAGAACAACTTGCTGAATTGCGCAAGCAACAAACTAAAATTGCGGGCGAAATCGCGGTGTTGGAAAAAGAGGTTGCTGCAACCGATACGACAAAAATAGTCGAAAAAGCGCGTACGGTGACTTTTGCCGAAGCAAAAACGCAGACATTTAACCATTTTATTGAATTGCCAGGAGCCATTATTGCGGATGACGAAGTGTTTGTCAATGCGAAAGTACCTGGTTCTTTGACGCGGGTGCATATCAAAGTGGGCGATAAAGTGAGTGTAGGCGATGTCGTAGCAGAAATCGATGATGCGATTTTGCAAAATAATCTTGCCGAAATCCAAAAACGATGGGAATTAGTAAACGATGTTTTTCAAAAACAAGAATCGCTTTGGAAACAAAATATTGGGGCTGAAATCCAATATTTGACCGCTAAAAATAATAAAGAAGCCCTCGAAAAAACGATGAGTACGCTTCAAGAAACGCGTGAAATGTATAAAATCAAAGCGGCTATTTCAGGTGTGGTAGATGAAGTCGTGATGAAAATCGGTCAAACGGCTGCGCCAGGGCTGCCTTTGGCGAAAATTGTCAACCTTTCTCGCTTGAAAGTCAAGGCGGATGTGCCAGAAAGTTATGCGGGCAAAGTGCGGGCAGGCAATAGTGTGACCATCCATTTTCCAGATTTGAATAAAGACCTTTCGGGCAGTATCAAGTATGTTGGCAATGCGGTGAATCCGATGAATCGGACTTTTAAAGTGGAAGTACCAGTGAGTTCTATAGCGGGTTTGTTACCTAATATGTTGAGTATCATCAAAGTTACAGATTATAGTAATTCAAAGGCGTTTATTGTTCCCATCAATTTATTGCAAAAATCGGATGCTGGTGATTTCGTTTTGGTTGCTGAAAAAACGGGCGAAAAATGGTATGCAAAACGCACGATGGTCAAAGTCGGTCATTTGTACAAAGACCAAGCAGAAGTTTTAAGTGGACTTAAAACAGGAGCGCAATTGATTGTAACAGGCTATCAAGATTTGAATGACGGCGATTTAATTGCTCTGTAAGTATAAAAGGAATTGTAACAACGTTTGGAGGATTTTAAATCCTCCAAACGTTTGATAATCAATTGTTTAAAATATAAAAAACAAGTTTATGCTTGATAAAATAAAAGAATTTAAACCTGCCAGTTGGTCTATAGATAATCGAACCAGTATTTATTTATTGACGATTTTCATCACGCTTGCGGGCGGGATGGCGTATTTCGGCATGCCGAAAGAGCAATTTCCCGAAGTGATTTTCCCTCAAATGATGGTTAATACCATTTATCCAGGGACTTCGCCTGAAAATATGGAGAGTTTGGTTTCAAAACATATTGAAAAACAATGTAAATCCATTACAGGTGTTAAAAAAATCACATCCAATTCGATTCAAGACTTTTCATCCGTCATGGTCGAATTTAATACGAATGTGGATGTTGCCTTAGCCAAACAAAAAGTGAAAGATGCGGTTGATAAAGCCCGTTCCGAATTACCAACGGATTTGCCGAAAGAACCCTCTGTGATTGAAATTGACATTTCGCAAACGCCGATTATGAATGTCAATTTATCAGGCGATTTCGATTTGGATAAGTTGAAACGCTATGCAGATGTGTTGAAAGACCGCATTGAAGGCATGAAGGAGATTACGCGAGTGGATATGATTGGGGCGTTGGAGCGTGAGATTCAAATTAATGTGGATATGTATAAGATGGAGGCGAATAACATTACGATGCGCGACATCGAAAGTGCCGTCAGCTATGAAAACATGACCATTTCGGGTGGTTCGATTGATATGGGCGATGTCAAACGGCAAATTTCAGTCAAAGGGACTTATAAAGACTCGCGCATTATTGGCGATATTGTGATTCGCGGTGGAACGGGTGCGTTAGTGCATGTTCGGGACATTGCGGATGTGGTGGACACGCATAAAGAACGGGAAAGTTTTGCACATTTAGATAAAAAAAATGTGATTACCCTCAATGTTATCAAACGCAGTGGTGAAAATCTTATCAAAGCGAGTGATGATATTCGCGCTGCTTGCGATGAATTGAAACAAACGACCTTTCCAAAAGGGTTGAAAATCACGATTACAGGAGACCAAAGTGCGCGTACGAAGCTGACTTTGCACGATTTGACGAATACGATTATCATTGGATTTATCTTGGTGACGTTGATTTTAATGTTTTTTATGGGTGTGACGAATGCGATTTTTGTGGCATTGTCCGTTCCGATTTCGATGTGTGTCGCGTTATTGATTGAACCTGCGATTTTTGTTTATATTTTTGGTCGAGCCAATTTTTCATTGAATTTTATCGTCATGTTCTCCTTTTTGCTGGCACTTGGGATTGTGGTGGATGATGCGATTGTGGTTATCGAAAATACCCACCGTATCTTTGATAATGGCAAAGTGCCCATCAAAAAAGCAGCGAAATTAGCCGCAGGAGAAGTCTTTTTGCCTGTTTTAAGTGGCACTTTGACGACTTTAGCTCCGTTTTTCCCCTTAGCCTTTTGGCAAGGTATCGTTGGAAAATTCATGTTTTATCTGCCGATAACGATGATTATTACTTTATTTGCATCGTTGGTGGTGGCGTATATTATCAATCCTGTTTTCGCTGTTTCCTTTATGAAACCGCATGAACATGGGGTGAAAAAATCGAAATTTACACGCGGATTGTTGGTTACGAGCATTATTTTCGCCGTTATTGCGATTATGAGTTATTTGGGTGGCAATAGAGGATTGGGCAATTTTACGGTTTTTATTTATTTGTTATATCTTTTAAATAAATTCGTTTTGACAGGCATGATTCTCACTTTTCAAGAAAAAGTATGGCCTGCGGTGCAAAACGGTTATGCAAAAGTAATGACATTCTGTTTGAAAGGTTATAGACCTGCGGGTTTGTTGATTGCGACAATATTTTTGCTGTTTTTTAGTTTCTTTTTGGTGGGCAAATACCCGCCGAATGTGGTGTTTTTTCCATCGGCAGACCCCAATTTTGCCTATGCTTACATTAGTTTGCCTGTTGGAACGAACCAGATTTATACCGATTCCGTGGCAAAAGAAGTGGAGAATCGTGTTTTTAAAGTCATTGGCGAAAAAAACCCATTAGTGGAATCCGTGATTACCAATGTAGCGGTTGGTGCGAATGACCCGCGTTCGATGGATGTAAGCGCGAGTCCGCACAAGGCAAAAGTGACGGTTGCGTTTGTCGCTTTTGAAGAACGGCATGGTAAATCGACTCAACCTTATCTTAATAAATTTCGAGATGCGTTGAAAGGCATTCCAGCCGCCGAAATCACCGTCGAACAGGAACAAGGGGGCCCGCCGACAGGAAAAGCGATTAGTGTGGAGATAACAGGAGACGATTTTGGCAAGTTGTCGAAAACGGTCACTGGGTTGAAGCGGCATTTGGACGCGCTTCAAATTCCAGGTGTAGAGGAATTAAAATCCGATTTGGTTTTAAATAAACCTGAATTGATTGTTGATATTGACCGAGAACGCGCCAATCGGGAAGGCATTTCGACGGCGCAAATTGGTTCTGCATTGAGAAGTGCTGTTTTTGGGAAAGAAATTTCCAAATTCAAAGATGCCAATGACGAATATCCGATTATGTTGCGTTTCAAAGCCGAACAGCGCGGGAATATTGATGAATTGATGAATCAAAAAATCATTTTCCGTGATATGAATATGGGCGGTGTTTTGCGAAATGTGCCTATGAGCGCGATTGCGAGTGTGCATTATGGCAACACTTATGGCGGTATTAAGCGTAAAAATCAAAAACGGATTGTAACGCTTTCGTCCAATGTGGTGACAGGTTTCAACCCGAATAAAGTGGTTGAGGATGTGCAAGAAGCGATTAAATCGTATAACAAACCAGAAGGGGTTGAGGTTCGTTTTGGTGGAGAACAAGATGACCAAAAAGAATCTATGGGCTTTTTGGGCGGTGCATTATTGGCATCAATTGGTTTAATTATGCTTATTTTGGTGATACAATTCAATTCTATCAGCAAAATGGTGATTATTTTAAGTGAAATCCTATTCAGTATTATCGGCGTTTTGCTTGGATTTGTGTTTTTTCGCATGGATATTTCCATCATTATGACAGGTATCGGCATTATTGCGTTAGCGGGCATTGTGGTTCGGAACGGGATTTTATTGGTTGAATTTACGGATACATTGTTAGGGCAAGGGATGGAATTGAAAGAAGCGATTATCGAAGCAGGACGAACTCGGATGACACCCGTTTTATTGACGGCTTCTGCAACAATTCTTGGATTAGTCCCATTAGCTGTTGGTTTGAATATGGATTTTGTGACTTTGTTCAGAGATTTAGACCCGCATTTGTTTTTTGGCGGCGATAGTGTTGCCTTTTGGGGACCTTTATCTTGGACGATGATTTATGGATTATCATTTGCAACGTTTTTGACCCTCATATTAGTACCTGCGATGTTGCTGATGAGTGAGCGATTGAAAATGCGATTGAATAAAAATTACAATCCGTCTGCTATAAAAGAAGAAGAATAGTTGTGTTTGGGATTGGATGGATGTACGGATTCAACGGATTTTCACGGAATTTTAATGGTTTTTTTTATAAAAAAATCCGTTAAAATTCCGTTAAAATCCGTTGAATCTGTACATCCATCCAATTATAGATTTAAGTTATTTCAAAAATATAAGTTACTTTTGAGTCAAAAAGGAGTCTTTTTAGGTATCCAAGCTCCATTTTTTAAATGCTTTCCATCCAATAACCGACGATTTGGTTGCGTTTGAAAAAATCCAACATCCTATTATGATTCAAAAAATAACAGCCAAAATAAAAAATATTACATGGTTACGAAAATTAGTGCGTTTTGCTAAAACCCATACCATGCCGGGATTTCAAGGCGTACCCATGTTTTACGTATTCAATTTTATGCGGCAGGAATTGGGACGACATCCCCTCACCATGCGTGCAAACGCCATTGCATTTAGTTTTTTCCTATCGTTATTTCCATCTTTAATTTTGTTAATTTCGCTGATTCCGTATTTACCATTTGAAAAAACGAAAGTTATTAAAGAAATTACGATTGCCATTGACGAGTTGATGCCCAATAATGCAGGTCGAATGGTCACTCAAACGATTAAAGATTTTTTACATGAAAAACGAAGTGATATTATCAGCATTGGTTTTGGATTGGCAATCTATTTTTCGTCGAATGGCGTTTTAGCCTTGATGGGTGGTTTTGAAAAATCATACCCCATTTTTGGCAAACGAAGTCCTTTGGACAAGCGGATTCGCGCCATTATTTTGACCTTTGCCTTGGGCGGTTTGATGGTAACATCCATGATTTTAATCATTTTGGGCAATCAACTCATCCATGAAGGCGTGAATTTGTGGGCAAAATGGACGAAATTGACCATGACTAAGAAAGCATTAGCCAATTCTTTGTTGACTTTGAGATGGGTAGTTGTAATTTTATTGTTATATATGGGTTCCGCTTTTATCTATCGATTTGGGATTATGATGCGTCGAAAACTGCCTTTTTTCTCGCCAGGAGCCGTTTTAGCAACGTTACTTTCGATGTTATCATCCATCGGTTTTTCGACCTATGTGGATAATTTTGGCAATTACAATAAATTATATGGTTCGATTGGGACGATTATCGTCTTAATGTTGTGGATGCAGCTCAATGCGATGATTTTAGTTTTTGGTTTTGAACTCAATGCAAGTATTGCTTTAAATCGACAATTGCAGGAGGAGCGTGTCATCCTTAAACGCACCGAAAACGAAGATGATTTTGAGGCAGTGTATTAGGATTATTATTTTTAGAATCAAGCATCAAAGCATTGTAGGCATTAAGGAACGAGGTCGGCGAGGTTGAACTACTTACTTAATGCTTGATTCCAAAGATTTTATTGAACGCCGCCTGGAATTTGGTCAACCCAAGCCTCTAATTTAATTTTTACGGTACTTGGAGACCCATTCGTAGAAACCGTAATTTCAGGTTTTTGTGGACCTACTTTATTTTTAGCTGTGTAAGTAATTGTAATTACCCCTTTTTCGCCTGGCAAAATAGGCGTTTTAGGATATTCAGGTGCCGTACAACCACAAGTGCCTTTCACAGACGTAATCACTAATGGTTTTACACCCGTATTGGTAAATTCAAATTGATTCGGGATGACGGCATCTTCCTTGATAGTACCCAAATCGATTTTATCTTGTGCAAACGTTATCATCGCACCAGAAGGTGCCATTTTTTTGGTGCTTTTGGCAACAGGCTTATAAGTGGGCGTTAATTTTGGAGCAGCTTTGTGAACGGATTTGGTACTTGCGCCTTTGCTTTCCAACTGCGCATATCCCGTTGTTTGCAATACACATAATGCGCCCACAACGATGGATAATGATTTGATATTCATGCTAAAAGATTTAATAAATGGTTTTGATATGATAGACAATATAGATTTAGCGATTTTGTAGAAGGCATTTTGGGACTACCCCAATAGGCTGTATAAGAGACGGGAAAAAAAAAAAAAGTCATTGTTTTTTAAATGGTTTTGTAAAAAATAAGATAAAAATGGTGAAAATAATTATATAAATATTTTTACCATTTACAAAAAAAAGGGCGGCAAGTTTTAAACTTGCCGCCCTTTGTAGGATACTTACAAATCGTTTGATGAATAATTCCCTTAATTGTTTTTATTTTTACTCATTCTGAATTTACTGATTCCAGTAACTCCGATAACTGGCATTATATTCCATTTTTCGACCACTTGCTAAATTAATCGTTATCGTACCTCTGCAAAAATAATAAACATCTGTTTTGTAAGTATCGCCCCTTTTTTGCCCTGTCGGAGCTTCCAATCCACTCGTACCAAAATATTGTGGTGTACGCCAAGACAAATCCGCCGCTAAGGGGCTTTGTTCGCGCAACGCCTTCAAATCTGGATAATTGCCACTTACATCATCCAAATAATCGGTAAAAGTTTGGTGAAAAACCAATTCAACCCCTAAATTGACCCGTTTGTTTGCTGCCAATTTTACACCAAGTCCATAAGGTATCGAAATTTGCAACAAACTGTATGGTTTTCCCCCATTCAATTTTTGACCTTCCGTAGCAAGCGGTTGTAATGCAGTCCATTTTCCATTCAAATCTCTTGCTTCTGGATTATGGTAAAAACCAGCGACCCCCAAAATCAAATATGGGGCAGAAATATGTCCATCTAATACATCATATTTGGTCAAATTCCATTCTCCATGAATACCAAACTGATACACGGTATTGCGAAAACTCAAATTTCGACTACGGCGCGCTCCACTTGCGTATGCGTCTGTGCAGGAAAAACGTCCTGCGAATCCATGTGCAGAAATCGAAAGATGCGGATTGAAATTGTAGCGGTACATCAGCCCGCCTGACAGTCCATAAGATCTATTGTCAGGCATGCCGCCTTGTTGCACATCGCCCATGTAACCTGTAGCGCCCGTTATCAATCCAAATTCGCCATATTGCGCTTGGATATGATTGAGGAGCATAAATGTAAAAAAGAGTGTCGTAATTTTTCTCATATGAAATGGGATTTTAACAGTAAAAAGCTGCCAAGTTGTGAAAAATGGTTATTCCAGTGTTTATGTCTCAAATGACGCTTGATGCCAAGTAAAAGTAAATATAAATTCGCTTTTAAAAATATTCGTAAAAACTGTATAAGTTGAATCAAAAAAGATTCCAAATTTGAAAAAAATACCCAATTTTAAGTATTTTGAAGCCGCGAATCACTTAAACTTAAGGTTTGATTTGAAAATAACTTTTTTAGGGTATTTAAAGTATTTAATTTATGTCCAATATTGATGTTTTTCTGACTGCAAATCACCAAAAAATGGTGTTAAACGATGCCGAATCGAAAATCATAGGGGCTGATTTTACGGCACAATGGTTTTTTGAAAAAGAGCCTCCTTACAATCGATTGCAATTAAAGGTTCAACCACACCAAACGATCCATTTACAATCGGTGTACGTTGAAATCGGGCATGCGTTTCAAAAGGACGATGCTGTTTTTTGCAATGGGTTTCAATCTTGGTCTGAAAGCCGCCTGTATCGTTTTGATGAAAAATTAGATAGGTTGCGCAAAATCGCCTATCCTTTGATGTATCGATATGGGGATTATCATTTGAATGTGCCGCATCGGAAAGGGCTTTTGCACAGTTGGACCTACACGTACCTACAGTCGCCGCAAGCTAACGCATTGACTTTCATGGGTTCTTTGGATGAAAAGAAGGCATTTACGCGCATTGATAGTGATATTGAAAACCAAGTCATTGTGATTTCAAAAGAAGTGCAAGGCATGATTGTAACCGAAGCTTGTACCTTATTAGACATCCTTTGGATGCATGATGTAACCGAAGATATTGCATTTGATACTTATTTTAAATTATCCAATATCAGTCCTCCAAAAGCACCGCCTGCAACAGGTTGGACGAGTTGGTACAACTATTACAATAAAATTTCTCAAACCATTATGGATAAAAATCTGGCTGCTTTTGCTGAAAAGCAAGTTGCGATTGATTTTTTTCAAATTGATGATGGATGGCAAACGCGGATTGGCGACTGGTTGAGCATTCAACCTACTTTTCCAAAAGGCATGAAACATTTAGCACAAAGTATTCAAAATCAAGGTTTTAAAGCAGGCTTGTGGTTAGCACCGTTCATTGTGGAGCGCAAATCGCAGTTGTTTCAAGAGCATCCTGATTGGGTTTTGCGGGATGACCAAGGCAAAATGATTCCTGTTGGATACAGTCCGCTTTGGTCGGGCAGGTTTTACGCACTTGATTTTTACCATCCTGAAGTACGGGCGTATTTGGTAAACGTTTTTGAAACCGTGCTGAACGAATGGGGTTTTGATATGGTGAAATTAGATTTTTTGTATGCCGTTTGCGTCGAACCGCGTCATGGGAAGGCTCGCGGGCAAGTCATGTATGAAGCGATGGTTTTTTTGCGCGAGTTGGTAGGAGAGAACTACCTTTTGGGTTGCGGGGTACCGCTGTGTTCGGCGTTTGGCTTGGTGGATTATTGCAGGATTGGAGCGGATATTCATTTGAAATGGGAACATGGTTTATTGAAATTTTTGCGCAATCGGGAACGGGTTTCGACAATTGTGGCATTGAGAACGACGATTGGCAGGCGACATTTGAATGGACGTGCCTTTCAAAATGACCCTGATGTCTTTATTTTGAGGGAAAAAAATCATCAATTGACTCCGATTCAACAAGATACTATTTTAATGGTCAATCTTTTTTTTGGAAGTTTATTGTTTTGTTCCGACGATATTAGTGACTATGATATTGCTCAATTGAAAAGCTATGAAAAAGTGTTTAAGAACCACCCTTTTAAAATTTACCGTGTCACGCAAATAGAGTTTGATGTTTATAAAATTGAATTTTTGAAAGATAAGTCACATCATACTGCTTATTTTAATTTAAATAATAAACAATTGAAAATCAATGATTTAGTATTAAAACCCTTTGAAACGAAAATATTGTAAATGTTATTTTTCTGTTAAAATGGGTTAATTTTCAAAAAAAATGTCAAAAAAATTTGACTTGTTAACCAGATTAACTGTACTTTTACAAAAAAATTGAAGATGTGACATAGAAAATTAATAAACTTTTTATGTTTTAAAAAATAGTTTTTGTGTTTATTTGTTTTAACGAACCGTCACTTATCACTGTTTGTGACGGTTTTTTTAACAAGCTCAAAAAAATATATGTGTAAGGAATTGAAAATGAATTAACAACGTCTTTACCCAAACCTTATTAGATTCTATCCATTCAGCCAAGTAATTATTTTAGTGTTTTATGTTTCAGATGACCGTTGCGAATCGGAGTACCGCAACGGTTTTTTTATTTTTATTTTTAAATTTTATTAACAAATGTGTTACTTTTAAAAACGGCTCCGTCCTAAGATTAGAATGGCTTAAAAGCGTATTCCACTATACTAAAATAAAGAAATTATAATAGTGATTCAATCGTTAGATTATTGCAGGTTCCTTAATTGAGTGAATGTCAAGCAGTGCGCTTGACATTTTTTTTTGTTTTAAAATAAACCACTTATCGGAGTTGCTTGGATGCCCAAATCCATAGGATTGGTATTCCATTTTTGCTTTAAAATGGAGGTATAAATGCTGCGAAAATCCATTTGAAATTTCAAATCACCATTATTCAAATCGCTCAAATCAGGGTTTGCCCAATTATTTTGCCTTTATTGCCTCCACCAATCACAAAAACAGGAGCCGCCGCACCATGATCGGTGCCAGACCCATTCTCTTTTGTCCGTCTGCCAAACTCTGAAAAAATCATCAGCGTAACATTTTGCAACAAACCTACTGCTTTCATATCGTCATAAAACGCTTTCACCGACTCAGAAACCTCTTTCCAAAGGTTTTGAGGCTTCTCCAGATAGCGTCCTAACCAGCCTGTTGTCGAATATTCATGGCTATTCGTAGCGGTTTGCCAAATTTCGACGCTCCTAAAATGCGAGCGATTTGGATTAGGATAACCTACATTTTGAACCACACTCAAATTACCATCCTGCATAATCTGGTGCAAACCAGTCATAATCGGATGAAATCCCATTCCATTGGCAACTTTCAACACTTCATTTTTAGGAATACCAATATTGCGTCGATATTCATAATATAATGGATTTGCATAAGGTATAAACGTGTTTAAACCATCATTTCCACCATTTAACTGCAATCTGACAACGATTTGACGATTGCCCAGAAAATGATTTTGATACAAATTGGAAGGCAATGCTGTTAAAAATTCGGGTAAAAATAACATGCCACCTGTGGTTGTACCCACTATTTTTAGAAAATTTCTTCTATTGTGTATCGTTTTAATTTTAATTTATAATAAAATAATTTTAACTAAATGTTAAAATATTTTACTATTTTAATTTTTTCTTAAAAATTTTATTTTAATAAAATCATTAAATCAGTTGATATTCAGGTGATTTGAATTTGAAAATAAATTCTGCCAACCGTGTTACACCTAAATTGGCATTTTCCATTTTAGAGTCAAAATCATATTTTAAAATTCGTTCCATATCTTGTTGAAAATCCTTACGCACCTCAAAAAGATGATTATCACATAAGTTTTTGATAATCAATTGATTATTGGATAATGTTTTGTCCCAGCGCAAATTTGTTTTAAAATTTTGAACCTTTTTTGTTTCCAATTGGGCAAATTCAGCTTGGTCTTCTTCCATCATTTCGTTCTCTTTAAATTTGAAATTGCTAAAATTTTTACCCGCACATACAATCGACACGACACCCACTCGTTGCAATAATTTCTGCGCACTCAACCAAGTTTTCCCACCATCCCAACCTTTGACATTTGGCGGATTGAATAAATCCATATTTTGCTCTTTCAAATATTGAAAAACACTACGCATCGGTACATCTGTAATTTGAAACTCATAAAACATGCCCAACAAAAAGCTCAACGGATCTTTAATTTTAGCCCCTTTTGAATGGATAAAACTATCTTAAAATTAGAAAGGTCACAGGTTTGAAAAAACCTATGACCTTTCTAAAAGGAAAGAAGAAATCTTAAAATTATCTTACAAAGATTGATTTTTATGCATAAAAAAAATCTAAATTTATAAATAATTGATAATTAAACGGTTATCCGATGTAAGTCGAGACAAGTGGATTCGAACCACTGACCCCTACCCTGTCAAGGTAATGCTCTAAACCAACTGAGCTATGCCCCGTTTTCAAATATCGCCGCAAAGATACGGGTGTTTGGGGATTATCCAAATTTTTTCTTACTTTTTTCAAAAAAGAAATTCAATAAGAACTTCACAATGGTTTAATCCTTTATAGGGCAACTCCTGTACCCTTACATCAAATTTTTTTGACCAATCTATTGACCGAAATGACGGTTTATGTTAAAAAACATAAATTAGGGCGGATGTTACCTGCGCCGATGGATACGGTTTTTACACCGAATGATGTTTTGCAACCCGATTTGTTGTATTTGAGCAAGGAGCGATTGCATTTAGTGGGGGCTCAAAAAATCGAAGGCGCGCCTGATTTAGTCGTTGAAATCCTTTCGCCATCGAATCATTCCAAAGAAATGGGTTCTAAAAAATTGATATACGAATTGTCGGGTGTGCGCGAATACTGGTTCGTCAATTTGGACAAAAAGACGTTGACGCAATATGAAAATGTAGAAAATGAAATTTAGATGCGGCGTGTTTTTCAATATGCAGACACGCTCACTTCTATCATTTTGACAGGGTTTGAAACGCCCATGAGTGAACTTTTTGAGTAATAAAAGGTTGATAATCAATTGTTTAATCTTTGTCAACCCCAACATAATTGCCTTGTAAATGAATGGTTTACAAGGCAATTATGTTGTGACCTGCTGTCATAAATGGATGTCTGGCACGGCTTTCAATTCCGCAATAATGCCTTTTTGTTGTAACACTTGATAAGTGCCGCCCCTTTTTATGACTTAGCGAATGGAAATTTCTTCCCAAAAAATTGCTTCGTTCTTCACGACAACCACAAATCCGCGCAAATTCTTTCGATTTAAATACTTTTTCAAGACCAAATACTGCTTTAATTGAATGACTCCTGCGGCTAACACGTCCTCAATCGCGGCAGTATCTTTCTTTTTCACGTATTTTAATTCAAAAACAATTTCATATTTGGGCTTATATCCGCGCATTGCTTCCAAATGAATATCAATATAACGGCGTTGTTGTTCTTCTTCCGAAGAAATATAATAAAATTGTTGATGATGTAATAAACTGATAAAGATAGCTTTCAGCGAACCTTCATGGAATTGCATCGCGTCTCGGTTCGAATGAATCAACAAAACCTCTTTTACTTGGTCTAAAAAAGGTTGCGGGTTCGCTTCTTTTGCTAAGGTTCGGATGGCATCATTAATGGGATTGTTGTCAATAGGTAATTCTTCACTATTGCGCAGCAATGCCACAAAATATTGGGCATATAATTTTTCAATCAGATAATTGGGATATTTAAAGACATAACTGCTCAAATCGCGTTCTGCAATGGTCAAAAAGCCCATGTAAAACAACATACTGACTGCATCGGACGTGTTAAACCCACGTTCTAAACTGAATACATCCGTTAATTCGGCAGTAATACTTTTGTCTTCAATCAATTTTTGGAACGTTGGCAAAGAAAAGGGATCGCGTCGAATTAACTCAAAGATTTGGCGTATTTTTTTATAATCAGAGGCGATATTCGGGTCTAACAATGTGTTTGGATAAGTGTTGGAGCGTTGATACTGACTGACAAAATACAATACCATTGTCGAATTATATACTTTTTTCTTTACGCCTTCACAAAAGAGATATCCATTGTACCAATTCCGCAAATCGCCCAAAACGGCGGACAAGGTGCCTTTGGAAAATCCTAATTGCATTAATAAGGCTTTAACTTCTTGCTCTTCAAAGCCTAACATATTATGAAATGGCCAGGCAAGCGAGATATTCGTACTAATATTATAGCCGCTGCCCATGTTATCCAAAGTTGCAGGTGCAACGCCCGACAAATAAATTCGAGACACATCATCTTTCGTTGCGGCTTTCAAGACTTCATAGAACACGCGCACTTCGCCATCTTCACTGACGATTTTTTGAAATTCCCGACTGTGATACGTTAACAATTGATTCGTAAATTGGTCATATTCGTCAATCATCACATAAAGTTTATGATGATCTGTCAACCTGCGGTCCGTGATAAGTCCCCAAAATTGGGTCAAAGCATTAGAAGCGAGTCGTTCTTTTTCGATTTTATCAAGATCGTTGGGCTGAAAATAGGATTCATAACTATTTATGAATTTTTTGATGCCCAATTGGACTCGGTTCGAAAAAGCATGGAGTACTTCTTGTGGATCTTTCGTCGTGATGCCACTGAAATCAAACGTCAGCACAAAATACTGATTGGCTAAACGAGTTGGATTTTTGCCGATGTATAAATCACCGAATAAGGTTTGGAATTGGTCTTTAAATTCTACGCCATAATAATGGTGTAACATATTGATAAACAAGGATTTACCAAAACGACGGGGGCGCAAAAATGCAGGATAATGAGTCCCTTTTTCTTCTAAGAGTTGAATGAATTGGGTTCGGTCTTGGTAAAAATATCCATCCTGTCTGATTTCGGCGAAATCGGCTTTACCATACGCTATTTTTAACATCTTGTTGGATTTGGGTGAATGAATGTGCAAAAATAAGGTTTTTACACTAAATCTACCTCAAAAATGGGCGCATTCAGCAAATCAGTCAAATATTTGTTTTAAACATAAAAAAGAAGTACCATTTTTGAGCCTATTTTAGGTTGTGCTGCGCTTAATTGTGTTACAAAAGCAGGGACATCTTGATTTTGGAGTTCAACAATGATATCAATTTTATATGATAAAAAAAATGACCAAATCTTGCTATTTTTGTTAAACGTGTCGTAACGTTACCGAATGGCTATAAAAAGTTCATTCAACGTAATGCTATTTTGTACCCAAGCGTTTGAATGCTCATTCCGTTGGAGTCCAAAAGCCGTAATCATGGTTAAAAAAGTAGATTTTTGCGTCTTCGTTTGTTCACGGAATAATTCTATTTTATTTTTCAATTCGTCGGCATATCGTTTCTCAATCGTAAATGGTTTAATCGAAAACTTCATTTCGCAAAGATTAATAATGCCATCGCGTCTATCAATCACTAAATCAATTTGCGCTTTTTGCTTTTTATCGGGCGCGTACCAAGAAGAAGTCGTCGTAAAAACACCGCTAATGCCTAATGTATGTTTAATTTCTTTCAAATGATGCAGACAGACCATCTCAAAAGCATAGCCACTCCATGCCCGATACGCAGGGTTATCAATGCCGTTTATCCAAAGATTGTCATCTAACAAAGAGGTATCTTTGATAAATGTCAAATAGAATAACGAATAAAAATCAATTAATTGATAAATGTGATATTTTTCTTTTTTTTCAAACGCAGGATATTTGCGAATAAACCCACATTCTTCCAATTCTTGCAATAACGTTGTCGCACCGCCCCCATTATTAATTTTAGCTAATTTAATCAACTCATCTCGGTTCAAACCAATAGATTTCGTAGCTAATGCCTCTATAACCGCTACGTGATTTTGTGCCTTTTTAAACAACGAGCTATACAAATTCCCAAATTCCGTTCGCAACTCGCCTGTGGATTCAAAACAAAGTCTATTGATATTTTGAACCGCACTTTGACCCATATCTACCATTTCTAAATAAAACGGAATCCCACCTAAGACCATGTACAATTGGGCTATTTGATACCTTTCAAAAGCACTATTTTTACTTTTGAAAAAAGCTTCTGTTTCGGCTAACGTAAAAGGTTCTAATTTAATGCGTTTGGTGATTCGATTGTGCAGTCCGCCCTTGTTGTTAATCACCTTATTGATAATCCAGGAGGCAGAGGAGCCGCACACCACTAAAAAAATATCTTGACGCATGGTTGCCCAACCATGCCAAAAATGTTCTAAGGCGGATAGGAAACCACTTTGTGGTGTGTCAAACCAAGGCAGTTCATCTAAAAAAATTACTTTTTTAGGTTGATTGGATGCCTCTACTAAATCCATTAACTGCTGAAAGGCTTCAAACCAATTTTTTGCAGGTTTTAAAACTACTTTTTCGCCCCGAATGCGAACTAACGCCCGATGAAAATGGGCTAATTGCCATTGCAATTTCGTATTACTTTGTCCTGTTAACTGGAATACAAAATCAGATTCAAAAACATGGCGAATTAAGTACGTTTTTCCAACACGTCTCCGTCCGTAAATGGCTAAAAACTCTGATTTGCTACTATTTTTCAAGCCTTCTATTGCTTGAATTTCTTTGACTCTGCCAATGAATTTTGTCATCATAGTACCTCTTTTTTGCTATAAATCATTTTTTTGAATAGTTATAGCAAATTTGGTTATTCAAACTTGCTATAACTATTGTTTTGAACACAGTTATAGCAAATTTGAATAACCAAACTTGCTATACGTTTTTCTTTAAACATATTTATAGCAAATTTGGTTGTTCAAATCTGCTATAAATATGTTTAAAGAAAAACGTATAGCAAATTTGAATGTCTTAACTTCTAATGTTGGGAATGCAGTTGTATTTTTTAGATGACAAGATCATTTTGATAATTGCTAATTTTCATGTTTCTTTGCATGGAAAGGTTTCAAGAAAAACGTAACTATTTGAAAATCAATTACAATAAAATAAATCAATGGAAAAAATAACGCAACTTTCGCAATTGGATATCAACAGCATTTACAGTTATGCTGATTATTTAACTTGGCAGTTTGAGCAAACCGTCGAATTAATTCGCGGCAAAATCCTTCAAATGGCTGCGCCTGGACGAAAACATCAACGGATTTCGTGGGAATTAGGCGGGCAATTTTACAGATTTTTTCAGAATCAGCGTTGTCAAGCGTATTCAGCACCATTTGATGTGCGTTTGCATGACAAAAAGAAGTCGCTTAAAGCGAATAAAGATGTTTTCACAGTGGTTCAACCCGATTTATGTGTGATTTGCGATTTGGATAAATTGGATGATAATGGTTGTCTGGGTTCACCCGACTTGATTATTGAGATTTTATCACCTGGTAATTCCAGCAAGGAAATGAAAATGAAAAAACAATTGTATGAAGAAAGTGGTGTCAAAGAATATTGGATTATTGACCCAATCCGTGAATTATTAGTGCAATACGTATTAGAAAATAATGATAAATATAGTCCACCTCAAATTTTATTTGATGATGAGACGATTGATTCTGCGATATTTGAAGGGTTAAGTATTGTGTTGAAAGACCTTTTTATATTGTAATCTTTTTTGTTATAATATAAAATTGGCTTGTAAATGATGGTTTGTAAGCAAATTTTGTTTTGGTTAAATATTACTGTTTTTGACTCAAAAAATTGCATGTTTGTAAAAAAAACCGTCTTTTTAACATCAAAATGCATAAAATGACCGTTCATATATCCTAAATGATTGGTGAAAAGAAATGTGCGTCCCGTTTGAAACGAGACGCACATGATACTCGAATGGATTTATAAATCATTTAGAAAATGTATATAATTGTCCTACATCAGCTGGTAAACTAAACTTGCGTCAAGTTTGAAACTTGACGCAAGTTGTGATCGAATTTATTTTCAACTCATTTAGGAAATTTTAATAACAAACTTCAGTTGCTTTCAGTGAAATTACAGTTCAAACAAAAGAATGCCATTCAGTTGCTTGGTGCAAGTGCTTACACCAAGCATTCTAAATGGTTGATTATGAATTTTTTATGTCTTTTTTTGACGATTGCGGTTGGACAAAATATTCCAGATAAACCCTCCCCAATGCGTTTCGTGAACGATTATGCTCAATTATTATCGGTCAGCGAACAAGCTGAATTAGAAAAAACATTGATTCGTTACAATGATAGCACCACGACTCAAATTACGATTGTCATTTTGCCAAATTTAGGAAGCGTTGAAATCGCACCTTTTGGGCTGGAATTATTCCGTCAATGGGGCATTGGAACTAAAGAATTGAATAATGGTGTTTTGATATTAGTTAGCACCGACTCCGTGAAGCGGCAAACTAATATTACAACAGGTTATGGCATGGAAGGCGTTTTACCTGACATGATTTGCAAGCGCATTTTAGACAAACATTTAGTTCCGAATTTGAAAAAAGGGACTTATTACCAAGGTTTTTCGGAGACGATTGAGCGCATTGTCAAACAGGCAAAAGGGGAATATGTAGCTGAAAAATTCTCCCAAAAGCGAAAAAAGGAAGTAAAACCACTGACTTTAGGTGAAAAATGGCTTGTAGTTGGCTTTATTTTGTTTTATATTTTGAGCGTTTACTTTAAAATAATGTCGGGCAGTCGCATTGGAGGTGGTAGAAAATTGAAATGGCGTTCTTCAGGTCGAGGCAGGTCTTTTGGGGGCGGCAGTTCGGGTGGGGGAGGCGCGAGCAGCAGTTGGTAATCAGAAGAAACTGAATCTTTTTTGTTTAATGGTAACATGAAAATTTTGTGCTTTGGGAATGGTTCGAAAGTAGGATGCTTGTGATTTCAAGGATTAGAAGGATATTTTCGGTTGAATAACGCAAATTAGATCTCAAAAAATCCTTCCAATCCTTGAAATCATATGAATCCTATTTCAAACGATTATTGCTAAACTATAAATGCTTTCGTTGATTGAAAATAGAACTGCCTTCCAAATGATGATTTGGAAGGCAATTCTATTTTAACAATAGTCTTTTTGCAAAACCAATTCACCAAAGATTCATGCAATACTGCCCGCCAAAACACCATCATAAGGATGTGCAACTTGTTCTGAAACTAAAAAATTGAAGAGTTCAAGCGCATCTTTGGCGAAGTCATCAGGCATTTCCGAAACGTCGTCAAACGCTGTGACCATCGAAATCCCTGCTTTGTAATCCATCAACCCGAGTACATGCCCTGTTGCAACATGCAACAATGGATATTCCCAAAGCGTTTTATACGCTCTTTTCGGAACTAAAGGTGGTTCATAAAAGACGCACATCAGCCGATAAAGCAACAACGAAGCACTGATGACTTCGACCGTGAAGGGTGCATTCAAATCCAACGTTGGATGTTCGACCCATTCAAAAGCTTTTTTGGAAAGGCTGTACTGCAAATGAATTAACAAATTACCATTCAATGGCGGCAATGGTGAAACGAACTGCCATTTTAAGGAAAGATGCGTTTGCAACGTTTCGTCTGTGATGCGTTGCGCCATCACACACGGAGCAACCAAATACGGTTGAACGGTTGATTCAAATCCCGTTTAATCATAATGAATGTTTGTTTGTAATGAAAAAATCAATTTCGATAAAAATTTTACAAAAATACGGGTTTTAGTTGAAATGATGGTAACACAATGCAAATTTTTTTTTTGGTTCAGAACTACAAATAGATGTCTGGCACGGCTTTCAATTCATTACAGTCAAATATTTGTTTTGTTTTATACTTAAAAAAAATATAAAAATGACAACTTGCTTCCTTAAAAGGATTATTGTACCTTTGTATTGTCATTAGATTTTCATCATTTTGAACGCTCAATTTTGTAAAAATGGCTTCTAAATTCAATATTGATACGCCGAGAACCTTACATTCAATCCTTTTTATATTGGATTCCTTGCAAGACGGGGTTTGCGATATGCATAAAATCTTTAAAATTTTATATTTTGCGGATCAAAAACATTTGACGCTCTATGGGGTGCCGATTACGGGAGATTCCTATATTGCGATGAAAAATGGTCCCGTTCCTTCTAATTCTTATTATATTTTTAAATTTTTAAGAGGTGATAAACGTTTAAACCCTGCTCCATCTACTTCAAACTATGCGGCTTGGTTTAAAGTAGAAGATAGTCATTGGGTAACGGCTCAAAAGAAACCCGATTTGGACGAACTTTCAGAAAGCCATCTCGAATGTTTGAGTGAATCCATTGAAACCAATAAAGGTTTAAGTTTTATACAATTAGTGGCGAAGTCGCATCAAATGGCATGGGAAAATGCAAGGTCGGAGGAAATGGATGAAATGGATGTGATTGATATTGCTAAAGAAGGCGGTGCAAATGACGAAATGATCCAATATATCCATTTAAACCTTGAAAATCAAAATCTATTGAATCAATATGCCGCAATTAGGTGATTTTTTTTCAGATGAATTGCGAGAACAAATTGCAATGCATCAATTGAAAATAGGTTCGGTCTTGCGACTCCATGATGAGCGAACGACTCCTCCCAAGATTAAATTGTGGGTTATCATCGGATTGGAGCGCGATAATGTTTTGTTAGCCTACCTATATATCAATTCAACTATCAATCCAACTATTTTTTCAAGTCCTGCGTTGAAGGATTTGCATTTAAAGTTGGAAGCGACAGGTCGAGATTATCTGGAACATGATTCTTTTGTGGATTGTTCCCGAATGAATGAAGCAGATGTGGAACTTATCAAAACACGCATGACCCATGATGTCCGTATTCATCTGGGCGAATTGTCCACGACCGATTTAGAAGATGTTGTTGAGAAAGTCAAAAATGCGAGAACCATTCCGCGAAATGTAAAGCGAAAATATGGTTTGTTGTAATGCTTTTGCGCAATTACAGGACTGCCTTGTAAACGATGGTTTGCAAGGCAGTCCCATTCTTGTATTTTCATAAATAGAGGTCTGGCGCGGCTTTCAATTCCGCAAGAATGCCTTTTTGTTGTAAAACCTGATACGCTGCATCACTTGGATGAATGGCTTTTTCGGCATCTCTGCCCACTTTTTCCAAAAAGGGATGCTTTTTTGTTAAAGATTCTTAATTTCCCATCAGAAAGAGTTGATTTTGACTCAAAACCTTGTATCTTTGTAAAAAATACAGTCTTTTTAACATCAAAATAGGTAAAATGACAGTTCAAGTAGCTCTGAAACAACCCAAAGTGCGCATTCCGAAACCTCGTTTGCTCGGATATGAGGATTACGTGCGATTAACACCACCTGACAGTGGTAATTATGAACTTCACAATGGTTTAATCATTTATATGGCAACTCCTGTACCGCTACATCAAATTGTTTTGACAAATTTATTAACCGAAATGACCGTTTATGTCAAACGGCATAAATTAGGGCGCGTATTACCTGCACCGATGGATACGGTTTTTACACCGAATGATGTTTTGCAACCCGATTTGTTGTATTTGAGCAACGAGCGATTGCACTTAGTAGGTGCGAAAAAAATAGAAGGTGCACCTGATTTAGTGGTTGAAATCCTTTCGCCATCGAATCATTCTAAAGAAATGGGTTATAAAAAATTAATCTATGAATTGTCAGGCGTGCGGGAATACTGGTTAGTGAATTTGGATAAAAAGACGTTGACGCAATATGAAAATGTAGAAAATGAATTTTATATGCGGCGTGTTTTTCAATATGCAGACACGCTTACTTCTCTCATTTTGGCGGGATTTGAAACACCCATGAGTGAGCTTTTTGAGTAATAAAAGCTTGTTTTATTCTTTGTCAACCAAAACAGCAATGCCTTGTAAATGAATGGTTTACAAGGCATTGCTGTTTTGATGCTTGAACGACCCGCTGTCATAAATAGATGTCTGGCACGGCTTTCAATTCCGCAAGAATGCCTTTTTGTTGTAACACTTGATAGGCTGCATCAGTTGGATGAATGGCTTTTTCGGTCATCGTTTCGGCATCTCTGTCCAATTTTTCCAAAAAGGGGTGCTTTTTTGTTAAAGATTCTTAATTTTTCGTCAGAAAAAGTTGATTTTGACTCAAAACCTTGTATCTTTGTTGTGTAAATGCCTATTTGCAAAACTTGAAAATTTATGTCAAAAATTCATATACAAACCGAAATTGATACGGTATTGCTGTTGCAAGGAGCCGCTCAAATGACCATTCGAGAGTTGGAAAACTTCGTTACCGAATTAAATGGTCTGATTACGCGCAAAAAAACGAAAAGTAAAGTGCGTCAAGAAAAACGCTTATTGGCAAAAATCAATCAAAGCGTTTTGAATCCTTTACAACGGCAACGATATCAAATCTTATCAGAGCAATTCGCCTTAGAAATCATTCAACCGACGGAATATGCAGAATTATTGCTCCTTGCGAATGAAGATGAGGCGTTGCGAAACGAGCGCGTCCAATCCATGATTGAATTGGCTCAATTAAAAGCGATTTCTTTACCCCAACTCATGCAGGAATTGGGTTTAAAACCCATTCAATATTAAATCGTAAAGTTTACGTTCTTTGTTGAAATGGGTTGGTTTGCATCCGCCTCCTTTTTCGAATCCGTTGTCTGCACAAGATGACTAAAGATGAAATTATAAATTCCCAAGAATGAAACTGCCTTGTAACCAATGGTTTACAAGGCAGTTTCATTTATTGTCATAAATAGATGTCAGGCACGGCTTTCAATGCCGCAAGAATGCCTTTTTGCTCTAAAATCTGATAGGCTGCATCACTTGGGTGAATGGCTTTTTCGGTCATCGTTTCAGCATCTATATCTACTTTTTCCAAAATGGCGATCCCTGTGATGGGTTTATTCACGCCTGTAGAGATGAATAGGCATTTTTCTTGCTGAAAGTTTAACAATTGACGATGTTGAATATTGAGAATGATTTGCCCTTGAATGTCGTCGTTTTCTAAGTCTATAATCACTTTTGTACCACCTTTGAGCTTGATTTTACCTGTCGAGACATTGGAAATACTGCGATAACGGATTTCAGAGAACCTTTTAATAATACCGATCTTCCATCATACAATTCATTGATTTCCAATTTATTAAAAATGAAGGTTCGTAAACGCGAACGCTTACGAACCGATGTAAAGCTATAAATTATAAATGCAAAAAACTTGCATTCATAACTTATAGCTTTGTCCATTATTATAAATTATCTTTTATAAAATAATGAAAATAAAATGTAACGTTTTGACAAAATGATACACTTACGATACGACAAGGTTTTTGGAAGGCAGGTTTCAACAAAATCTTCTTCCGAAAAGCCTAAAAATTATGAATGCAGAAAATCTGCATTCGTAACGCATAACTTTGCACTGAATTCCAGCTGAAAAATCAAGCCAAACTTCTGAATAAGGCACTTGTGTTTTTCACAAAAATTCGCTATAACTTTGTAATTCGTTTCCATTCGAGGAAAAAAGCTGAAATTATTTTTTTTAACAAATTAAAACTCCATTCATGATGTCCGAGAAAAAACAGTTAAACTATGTTCCTTTTGGAGCAAAACAATTAGAAGCATTCGCCGATGCAGCCCTTGAGATGGGCAATTTCGATGTTGCGATTGAAGGTTATTTGCAACTCATCGCTGCGAAATCGAATGAAAGCCGCTTGTACGTGAAACTCGGCAATTGCTACGCGGCGCAACATAATACGATTTACGCCCTCGAAGCCTATAACGCGGCGTTGGAAATAGAGCCTGACAATGAGTGGGCGATGCATTATATAAGTCATGTCACTTACTATGGTTCTTAGTCGTTTCGACAGGAAAAAGAAGTTTATGATGGTACGATGTACGGTTTTGGGTTGGATTTGAATACCCTGCTTTTTAAAAGTCGGGTGTTCAAATCTTTTCAAAGGTTTCCTTCGGAAGGACAAAAACCGAATGGCAAACGCAACGACTTTTAAAATACAATTCATTGATTTTCAATTCATTAAAAACAAAGGTTCGTAAACGCGAACGCTTACGAACCTCCATAAAGACCTTGATATTTCACCGCTCAGGTTACTAAAACAACGTCTTTGCCGCTTGACGCGGCATTTTCGCCCATCATAAAATGGGACGGGACAAACTTCTGTTTAACGACGGTCTCTGACCACTTTAAGCTACAAAGGCAAAAGGACAACACGAAAGCCCAGATCGAAGTTACGATCCGTGGGCGAGTAGTCGTTCCGAAACGCAAGGCGAGCGTACGAGGCGGTGTTATTCCAACTGCCGCCGCGCATCACGCGAAGCGCACCCGTAGCAGCACCTGTAGGATTCGTAACATCAATCTGGGCTTTCGCGTTGTCCTTTTGCCTTTGTAGTTAGACGGCGGCTCTGCCACTTTAAGCTAAAAAAACGCTAATTTGCCCGTCAAGGGCAAAAAAGCGCAAAAAAAGGGTAAAAAAGGA